>CAZBFU010000060.1:0-1500 GCA_964491365.1 uncultured Pseudomonadales bacterium | reverse complement strand
CCTACGCTCGCGGTGCAATATTTATATTCACGATTTAGCAATTCTCCCTGCACATTGTTCCATTTCAAATTATTACAATATCGAGACAAAATCATCACCACCGAAGGTCTAGACAGGACTGCGATACGTGCATCGTCATTTGCACTATCGCTAGCTCCCTTCACCTTCTTACTTTCTACTCTGTTTACATGAACCCCACTTAGCAACTTAATCACTTCTGCTCTGTCTGCCTCATTTCGATAAACCCCCAAAGCCACCAACCCGTCTTTACTCATCCAAGTTTCTACCAAGACACTCTCTTTGAAAAATTTTGCTTTATATGTCACCACACTCCAATCCGCACTTACCCCTTTGACAGCTGTACCCTTTTTATCTAAGACGAAATTACTACCCAAAATCGCCGCCACACCATTACTATCCAAATCTCCATTCACAAAGCGGACAGATAGAGATTTATTCTTACTCGCAAACACTGTCCCCTCTCCTGTTGGCGCATTCCAAGCCGATTCATCAAACTCCACTCGCAGGGGTAGTCGTGTTTGTTTTTCACTACTTATCCAAGCCGTATCTTCATTAAAATAATCAAGTTTTTCAATTGGGAGAGCTTTGTGGTCTACTCCCCATGAAAAGGCTCTAGAAGACAGATCATGTTGTTCATCCAATGTCAGCTGAACCAAGGCAACACCGCAAAGTAAAAAGAAGATTGCAAACAATCCCATCAAACCTCTACGCAATTTTGCCATAGAACCACTTTACAACAAAAACCCCGCCTATGCTCCTTGAGCTTTAAACATTGCATCATGCATCTCCCAACCCTTACCCTGCTCAATTGCACATTCATAAGCTTCACCAGCTTTTTGTGCATTAGGATGGAAAGAAAGAGGATAATGCCTATATTCGATACTTACTTTATCTCCATATTTAGCCACGACGCTATTCACAGTGGCAAATGCTCGATGACAGAATGGACATTCAAAATCAGAAAATTCAACAATTTTCACAGGTGCATTTTTGTTACCTTTCACCAATCCGACTCCATTCTTAACTTCTTTTCGACCCTCGACTCCTTCTACCTTGTCACCACTTTTATCTTTCAATTCTGCATCAATGATTTCACTAAATTTAGTTTCAGGATATGCACCTACCAACATTACCCCGTTAATATAAAAAGTAGGTGTCCCAGAAACTCCCAAGGTTGTACCTTCTGCTTGATCATCAGTCACTTTCTTGGCAAATTTTCCATCATCCAAACATTTGTTAAATTTGTTCGTATCTAGTTTGACCTCAGAGGCAATTTTTTTAAGTCCTTCAATGTTGATCACACTAGGTCCTGTTTGAGTAGGAGCCGCTGCAGCAGCACCATTATTAGTAGGAGCAAGTGCCGTTCCAGTTCCACCCTTTAGGTATTCAACCTGAGCTGAGAGTCTACCCACCATGAAAGATGCTACTACTAATAGCACTACCATCATCACAGAATAATTCAGCGAAAATCCAGTTTTC
>CAZBFU010000059.1:0-1513 GCA_964491365.1 uncultured Pseudomonadales bacterium | reverse complement strand
AACCAATTTGTAAGGCAAAATCCCATCCGAGTAACGTAATTTTTGAATCAGATCAGGTACGCTTACGGGTTGTCCATTTACAATACTTAAGAATTCTTCCAAATCTGCAATATTTTCAGGGTTAGTGGCATATTTAGATCCATCTCCTTGAAGTGTTACTTCTCCAACCATTGCAAAAGACTCAGTAATTACACGCCTATATGCCTCTGTTGCAATGCTTACAAGTTCAGGTGGATATTCAATTTCTGGGTGATCTATCATTTGACTTAAAATTACCCTTCCTAATCTTAAATAATCCAATTTACTAAAACCATCTCCAGAAAACTCATTGTATTTTTGAAAAATCAACTCTAATCCTGGAGTTTGTGCAGTCCACCCAAGCTCCTCATGTCGTAGTACAAATTCATTGGACACCATCCATAGCGGATTCCAGTTACTGTAACTACTATCCATATCAGCATATAGATCGTCGTAAACCTCAAGAGGATCATAACGGAAAAGCATGCGATGCATAATTTCTTCTAGCCTCATCGAATCCTCAAAGGTGTACAAATATTTTGTACAGTGTGCAGTCAATAAATGCATAAACTCATGGATAGCTGTGCCTCTTTTGGTGTAGTTATCGTATTTCGGATAAAAACGACTTACACTAATAATCCCTGAATCAAAAAAATAGCAAGCGAATGCTCCTCCACAAGTTTCCCATTCTATTCTTCGCAAATATGCCGTACCTTTGTCACCAAGTATTGTATAACCAACATTCAAAATAATACTCGCGTCACTCAAATATTCTTCTGGTACCGCTAACTCGACATATCCCGGATCAGCAAGGGTTTCTCCTTGATCTAGACTTAAACTAGCAAAGTCTCTTGCTGTAAATTTGTAAGGAATTCCGTCGTAATAATTTTGAATCTCCAATAAAAGTCTTAAAGATTCTGCGCTAACCGCAACTCTTTCAGTATTATTTCTCCCTGCTGGTCTTGCTTGATAAACACCTGGTTTATAAGTATTAAAAAATTCTCCCAAATCGCTAACTTCAATACCTAACTCTTTGCAAAATGCTTCAATATCTCTCGTTTCTCCTGACTTGTCACTAGAGTGATATCCCAAAAAACCTAGATAATGTCCAAGCACTTCATGTTCGGGTCGGTTTGATGCATACGCATTCGCATCTGGTTCATTGCTAAGAATTTGACAAGAATTATTTGGGCTTGAATCTACCCACTTAATCACATTTCCATCTAGATCAATGACAATAACTTCAGGGACAATGGTAATTCTAGTATCTTCTGGGTAGGATGGTTGTGTAGGTGTGGCTTCTGGAGTGGGAGTACTAAGAACTAATGCTTTATTTGAAGATTCAATCGGCTGAGTACTGCACGAAACTAACAATGACGAAATCGCCACAACGCTTGCCGCTCTTGTTTCTGCTGATAAACGCCTAGACATCGCGCAATTTTATCACAGCAATCCCATAGTAGTATAATTCCTCACATGACCGAAAATGCACAAA
>CAZBFU010000058.1:0-1535 GCA_964491365.1 uncultured Pseudomonadales bacterium | reverse complement strand
ACCAAAAAATGACTGTTCGAAATCAGAATACAACTCGAAAACTAGAACTATTAATAAATGAAGCAAAAGGGTAGTGAGGGGTCGGCTTGGGGTCCGACCCGCTCACTTTCGAGGACGTTTACTAAAGCGGCAAATTTCGACGCGGTGGGTCGCACCGACGCCGCAACCGCTCTTCGTTGATGTGGGTTGGCGGCAATAGATGTCGCCATGTCCAACCCGCATTCTTTCCTACCTTGTGGCTATAGATATATGTGGCGACAGACAGCAATAACTTGGCTGTGACCAAGCCTGCGGACTGTTGGTTGGCCGCTGTGATTAACATCGTACAACCTACCACACACATCAGTGCCCCAAAGATGAAGAAAAAACCTTGGAGCAATCGACGATTCGGATTGAATGCGTGAGTAACTATCGCGAGTATATCCGCATATGCGAAAACAATCACGAAAAAACCCACGTACCAGTCATTCCGAATTATGGCTAGGTGGTTGTATAGCGAGATCGCAGTTTGCGATGCGATTCCCAAACAACACACCATCAGAACAAGCCATAGTGATGTATGACGTACCATTTCGCTCCTTCTCCCCAAGAATTTAACGTACCTATCCTATAATATATATCAAAAACACTTGAGTGTCAATTTCAGATGATTTTTTCAGCTTCTAAGTTTAGCCACAGACCAAACTTCTTTTTCCAGCGTCTGATACGTCTGTCTAAGCCAATCATTTTTTCATAGACTGGAAGTTTGGCTAAGTCCTCGGGATTTCCAATAGTGACCATGTCCTCAGGTTTTGTAACACTTTTACCATCTTCAGCAGCAATTTGTCTTTCAATATAATTCACAATTCTTTTTGCATGAGCGGCAGGTCCTACCCAAACTAACGTGCCATCTTTTACTCTCAATGCTTCTTGCATCATTGCTCTTGCCGTAAGTAGCCTCCTCGCATCGATAGCCCAGGGTTGACTCAACTCTAAAGGATGAATAGGGGAGTCATGGCCGTCATAACTCGCTCTTTGTTCTAGAGGTAATTTTAAAATTTCATCTCTCCATCTTTTTTGATCTTCAAACAATTCATGAGTTATGTACAAAGGACCTGAAGCAGCATCAGCACACACGACTTCGACTCCTTTTTTAGCAGCATCTTCTGCAATAGTCATAAACATTTCGATGCCTGCTTGTCTACGCCATCGTTTCGTTATAAAACCAACACCAGGGATCATATTTATTCGATCAAGTTCTACTGGTAAGTATTCCAGGAAAATCTCTTTAACTCCATTTAGTTGAGAATTTATTTTTTCTCTCCAGTCCTTTGGCACTGTAACACTCCCTTGGGTAGAAAATAATTTAATATCATGATGCTCCAACTCGACAACTCGAAGTTTTACACCATGATAGGGTAATTCTGTACTTTTGACTTCACCCTCTACCCGGTAAGGATCAAAATCTGCACCATTTTCCATGAGACTAGTTTAACAACTTTCTAGACTTTGACCAGAGCCATAGCATTGGTTGCTCCAGGCTCATGCCACTGACT
>CAZBFU010000057.1:0-1618 GCA_964491365.1 uncultured Pseudomonadales bacterium | reverse complement strand
GAATTCCCATTTGAGTTGAAATCGCTTTTGACAAAGTCGATTTACCAGAAAAGGGAAGCCCTGACATGATAAATATTTTTCCCATTGCATAAATTTTACCCTAAAAACATTTAACTAACTTTTAATCCTAAAATCCGCTTCTGACGAGAGTGTGACGGTCAATCTGATACCATCATGGCATATAATATAGGTCATGGCAAATAATGAGCTCCAAAAAGGGACCATTTTAGAAGAATCGATTAGAAGATTGACCCATTTGAACGGAGTTCCCATCGCCACACTTGAGGCTAGAATGAGACCGTTTAGCGTAACTGGTCATCACTACGGGATGTATTCATACGATGGTTTTTTGGGTGCTGACGAATCACTAGTAGATTTGTTAATTTCAGATAACAGGGTAGTTATAGATGCTGGTTTTACTCACGAAAATCTGGCTCACTGGCTTGAAATTGCCATGTCCGGAATTAAAGAAGGATATTTCTATTTTGTGATCAATGAGATGAGATTTTCATGTAAACATGTTGGCACACACTCCAAAGGCCAAACTTCGCCATTTGCTAATCCAGATTTACAAGTAGATCCCGAAGACATTAGTTGGGATGGCGAATATGAAGTAATTAATTTAGATACAGGGAGAAGAGTTTCTTTTACACTACCCATGCGTAATTGGATTCTCAAATACGGTTTTTATCAGGGGCATGGTACTCAATTTCGCGTCGATCCTAGAAAAGTCATTGACACATTTACCAATCCAGAGAGAGTTATTCCTAGTCGAACTGAATATAAGTTTAATCTGCTAGAAAGATATGAAACTCAAGGCTGGGCGAGTGTTTGGATTGGACATCCTAGTAAATTGCCATCACGATACGAATTACTTTTAGGATCTATTTCAAAATATAGTGAGGACGTGGTTGGCACAAACAAAGTGCTTCAAATTCTTGAAGACAAACAAGTAATCATTACAATTCTCGGATCGTATGACGCTGAACGACAAATGGAATTACGCACAGTTATCTTCGACTCACTAACCCACAAAGTAATAGGTACCCTGTCAACATTCAATTTGGGAGAAGTCACTAGGCAGATCGAAGATGTATCGGTTGTGATCAAAGTGCATCATGCGCCCGGGTACAGTGACAAACATGATTGCCAAATCACACTTCGAGAAGGTGGCTCAGCCGTTTCTTGGTCCTTCGAAAACAGAGGTAATCTGTTGCAGGTAAATGCTTATGAATTTCTAAAAGAATATGGAAATTTCACGGGTACTTCTGAAGATCAGTTCCAAGTATTTAGAAATTCACATACTGAATTCATAATCCAAAATGATGGTTCTAGTGGCTATGTGTATTACCTGCGCAAACAAAATTTACGAACAGGGGAGTCAACAGTAGTTACTCTCTCAGTAGATGTCGTTGCAAATCTGTTGGGTATTTCAATGGCAGAAGCCAGTGAAGGCGTAAGTCAGGTACAAGATATTCGTGTTGATAGCAAGGGAGTTGTAAGTGGACTTGCTCTCGTCAACGGACAAGCATATCCATTCCAAATTTAAGGTTTCTCGATGGAAACCAATTTGTAAGGCAAAATCCCATCCGAGTAACGTAATTTTTGAATCAGATCA
>CAZBFU010000056.1:0-1722 GCA_964491365.1 uncultured Pseudomonadales bacterium | reverse complement strand
TTGCAATTTCTGCCCACTGAACTCGCAGCATCCTCATTCTATTTTTCAAAGCTTGGCGTACATAACTCCACTTCACATGTTTAGTGAATTGACGCCACTCAGGGAAACCCTCCAAATATTCAGGTTCGTATTCACCTAACTCAATCGCTTTTTCAAAAGTCATAGCTTTTATATTCAGACTAAACTATTTGGCGGACTTGTCTCACCGTAACCCCATATGCTGGGGTGAAGGCGGAGGAGGTGGGATTTGAACCCACGAAAGCTTGCGCTTGCACGCTTTCCAAGCGTGTGCCATGGACCACTAGGCGACTCCTCCAACTTGCCTATTTTACCAGCTTCAAACTAAGAAGGGTCATATGCTGCCAAGACTGTAGGTACTGCCGCAATATTCTCAGCCACAATTACTCCTGGTGGAAATACTCCTCGAAAATGTGGCACTGGTGATGGAAGAGCAATAACCACTCCCAGTTGTGCTTCTAACATTGGTTCTATATCGCTTCTCACCGAATCTCCGATTCCCACCAAAGAAGATACATTCAAACCAAGTTTATGAGCCGCAAGTTGCCAATCCAACCAACATTTGTGACGATTTTGATCTACTATGACTAATTCATCTATATAGTCTTCCACTCCGGTTAGTTTAACCTTCTGCAAGGTCCATGCTTCGTTGGCATTTGTCACCGCAGCCACTTTCAACCCACCCACTTCTCTTGCTGCCCAGAGTAATTCCCTTGCTCCGGGAATCCACTCTGCTGTTGTTTTATAAATTCTCATTAAGTTATCAACTTGGTCGTCTATCATTCCACCACATTTAAATTCTTTAGTTACCCCCCTTATTACACCTTTCCATCGATCTGGTCTCACGTGATGCGAGTGATATGCCGCCATATTCTCTCTCTGAAAAATCTTCCACACGAGATCATAAGACAAACCTAAACGTTCCGAAATATTTTTCACGGTATCAGTCACGATACCCATAAACACAGTTTGAGTGTCCAAAATGGTATCGTCAATATCAATCAAAAATCCTCCAATACCAGCTCTGTCTAGCCCTTCAAGCATCGCTTCGTATTGAGCAACAACTTTCTCACCTTCTACTATATTTCCCAATTCTGGATATCTCATGGCCAGATTTTACACTACAAATATCTTATAAGTGCGCCCGGCAGGATTCGAACCTGCGACCCTCAGATTCGGAATCTGATACTCTATCCAACTGAGCTACGAGCGCAATTACGCTCATTTTACCCCCAACCTAGACATCTCCCAAACCCCACTATTACCTCACCCTTCCCTCTCCTTGACAAGGAGAGGGTGTCCCGTACGACGGGACGGGTGAAGTTGTACAAGATGAAATGGCTATCATAGAGGTCTCCAACCCCGCCACTGCGGGACGAATCCTAGCATCAAACATCTTCCAACAGAAACTAATGTCGAGAATAAGCTAAAATACAGCCTAGAACGCATTTAGGCCTGTGATGAAATGGCTATCATAGAGGTCTCCAAAACCTTTTTTCTAGGTTCGAATCCTAGCAGGCCTGCCAAATGATCAAATTGCACTTGCTGCAAGTTGATTATTTAACTAGCCTGCAGATTCGAAAAGAATCCGCAGCGAACTGGTAGAGCGAAGTGTCGATTCTCAAATCGACCTAGCAGGCCTGCCAAACGATCAACCAATCCCCCTCTTAGGTTCTTCTTATTTTCCCTCTGTATAGTTATGCC
>CAZBFU010000055.1:0-1906 GCA_964491365.1 uncultured Pseudomonadales bacterium | reverse complement strand
GAGAAACTGGGGCGACACTCATGGCTGGTCTACTTCATGATGTGGTTGAAGATACAGCTATTACTTTGGGACAGATAGAAGCGGAATTTGGAAAAGAGGTGGCTGGATTGGTGGATGGAGTGACTAATTTGGAGATGGTAGGTCTACCAAAAGATATTAGAGACATAAAAGATTTGCAGAGAATATTAAAACATGTAAACGGAGATATAAGGGTACTAAAAATTAAGTTAGCAGATCGACTACACAACATCTTAAATTTAGGGGTAATGCCTGCTGAAAAAAGAATTAAAAAGGCAAGAGAAACGCTGAGAATTTACGTAATCGCGGCAAGAGAGATGGGCTTATGGAAGTTGGCAGGGAATCTGGCTGATGAAGCATTTGGATATGCTTACCCAAATCGTGCGGCGACAACTAGGAGTGAGGTAGATTGTGATCCGAGAATGGATGTGGTTTTTTTGTATAGAAAAATTGAAGCAATAGATACCTATTTAAAGAATAAAGGCATCAGGGCTTCAGTTGAATGTGTAGTGAGTGGCTATTACCAAGTATACGAAAAAAGACAACGAACATTAGCCTTGGAAGGTAGAGCATTGACGGTAGCAGACTTGACTGATTTGGTGAGTATACGAGTTATTTTGGAAGAAGGAAGAGAAACAGAAATAATGCAGGTGGTGGGTACATTGATGGGGGGATTAGGGTCACATGTGATTCACGAGAAATCAAGAGACTATATAAGTAATAGATCAAGTAATGGGTATCGAGCTTTTCATTTGGTAATAAGCGATCCTGAAATAGGTTTGCCAATTGAAGTCGCGATAGCAAATAGGGAGATGGAAATGTTTAATCGCTATGGAAAACGCGATGAGGTAGCAAAACCAGTCATGGTTCTTGATGGAGAAGGGGTGATGCATGTTTTTGGAAGTGGAACTCGAGTAGTTGATTTTGTATACCGAGTAAGTAGTGAACCAATGTTGGTGGAGAAGGTGACAGTGAATGGAAATGAAGTGACATTTGATTATGTAATGCAAACAGGTGATTGGATCAAATATGAAGTTAGAGATAGTGTTAGAGATGGTGATGACGCTGAGTGGCTAAAGGTGGCAAGTAATGAAACTAAAGCAAAAATTCAGAGAAGGATAAGAAATAATAATGAAGGGAGATTGATGTCGAAGGGGACATGGTTACTAGAGTTCCAAATGAGTAGATTTGGACTATTAAGGATTGAGGATTTAGGAGTACCACTGCGATTGAAAGTGTTGGCTAAACTGAATCGAGCTGATTTGGCTGGGCTATATAGGGAAATCGGGGTTCATGGAGAGACAAGAGCTTTAGAAGTAGCTGGGGTAGTTGAAAATATTTTGAGAGAATACAATTTAAAAAACTTAGCGACTTTGGTGGTTGATAGTATTGCAGATCAACCTGGGGTCTTGAGTTTAATTAATAGAATTGTGGCAGATTACGGCGCAAATGTACTAAGACAAATTGCCAAAACTGGACCTGGTGAAGTGCCGAGAATTCGAATGCTGATGCAATTGTGTAATGATGATTGTATAGAAAATATCGAACGAGAAGTTAGAGCCTTGGCTTTGGGGGAAGTTAAGGTGTTTGGGTAAGATTACACTCTTGTTTGACTCTTTCTAACAAGACCGCGCAGAACTGCTTACCTGCCTCTTTTTTGAGGGCATCTACTTGATCATTGGCTAAGTCTGTAGCCTTGTCCTTGATGCCTGTAAAAATTTCGTTAGAAGTTTTTTGCAAGGCGTTGTTGTCCACTACAGGAGCACTTTTGGATTTGATTTGTAAGTAGTCGGGAAGGACTGAATTGATAGTACCTAAAACCGGACCAGAGACGGTTTCACCAAGGACCTGAGGATTTTCTTTGATTTTTTGGATTTCTGGAGCAAAT
>CAZBFU010000054.1:0-1953 GCA_964491365.1 uncultured Pseudomonadales bacterium | reverse complement strand
GGGTGGAAGACGGGATTTGAACCCGCGATCTCCGCTGCCACAGAGCGGCGCTTTAGACCAGCTAAGCTACATCCACCATACGTCGTGAACACACGAACCTTTATATTTTACCCTAAACGGCCTCTTCCTTGGTAGAATAGGGGGATCGGGGTGTAGCTCAGATGGCTAGAGCGCTGCGTTTGGGACGCAGAGGCCGGAGGTTCGAGTCCTCTCACCCCGACAATTCAAACTAAGGTTTCCATCACCAAATTTTCTAAATCTCTACCTTTTTCAGTCAGTCTTACCCTCTTATCTATTTTTTCAACCAATCCCTTTTCAAGAAGCTCACCCAGTGGCTTTACATGGTTACTGAAACTATCCAATGGAACTCCTCTATTAAGCCTTAAACCTAATATTAGATAATCTCTTTGTAAATCTTCATTACTTAATCGATAACTATCTTTAACAGGCTTTACTCCGTCACTTAGCAAGTTGTCATAACCCTCAAAAGTTTCTACGTTGTGATATGTTGCTTGATTCAAGAAACCATCAGCCCCCAAACCAAATCCATAATACTCACCATTCTGCCAAAAATTCAAATTGTGTTTACACTCAAAACCCATATGGGCAAAATTACTAATTTCATATTGTCCAAATCCAGCTTCTCCCATTTTCCTTTCTGCCGTACGCATCATCGATCTATCAGATTCTTCATCAGTAAATTTAATTACCTTTTTACGACGTAGACCTTCCAAGATTGTGCCTTGATGAAATTCCAAACTATAAGTACTGATATGGGTGGGGGAGAGAGCAATAGTTTTATCCAAACTTTCTACCCACTCAGAAAGTGTTTGATTGGGTAAAGCAAACATTAAGTCAATATTGATATTATTTAGACCTACATTTCTCGCCATCGACACAACTTCTTGGGCTTTCTCATATCCACTCATCCGGCCTAATTGTTTGAGATGTTTATCCTGAACCGCTTGCAAACCCAGAGAAAGTCTATTAATACCCATATCTTTCCATGCAAGTAATTTCTCCTTTGTCACAGATTCTGGGTTCGCTTCCAAAGTTATTTCAATTGTGTCAACTAATTCAAAACATTTTCTTATCGACATCAAAACTTTCTTAATGTATTCAGGCTCTACGAAACCTGGTGTCCCACCACCAAAAAAAACTGTTTCAATCTTTTCTCCTGTTGCATATAAATTTATTTCTTTACAAATATTTTCAAAATAACGTGCTCGATCAATATCCTTTCTGGCAAAAGTCAAAAAATGGCAATAGGTACAACGCTGCTCACAAAATGGAATATGAACGTAAACAGATCTCACATTTCACCTTCCCAAATACTCATCAAATCTTGTCTATTGCCATGTTGCTGATCAAATGAATCCATTGACTTGACCATTGTCGCCAATTCTCTATCTGTACCAGTTCTTGTCTTAATTATTTCTATCAATTTATTTACTTTAGTCTCGTCCGACGACTCACCTTGATAGTCATCCATTGCCAAAGCTGCCATTTCCATTAGAGCATAGACTTTTGCCATTTCACTTTTTAACACTTGTTCTCTAGAGACCTTTTTCATCGAAAGGATAGTCCTTGCATCTTCAAGTGCGGTCATCATATTGACATAGTCTTCAGCGTGTTTGATGTACTTGTGCATCCAACTACGAATATGGTTATAAAAATTAGGTGACTCAGTTAATGAGCCCTTACTTGGCCAAAACACCTCTGCAATAATCGACATTGGCATCGTCACTACATTTGGCCTCATCGGATTGAATGGATTATCTTGGTCATCCCTTACACTTCTAACTTCAACAAAATCTTTCATACCAGGCAAATTCATTAACTTTTCATTAGCCCTAATTGCCTCAGCACTTTCAGATTTCGATTTTCCATTCCACACTTCTGGATAATCAAGTAGAACTGCTAGAGGCAATACTGACTTTACAGACTCAAGCA
>CAZBFU010000053.1:0-2122 GCA_964491365.1 uncultured Pseudomonadales bacterium | reverse complement strand
ACCGTAGGAACAATTTGCCAAGACAAGCCATACTTATCTTTGAGCCAGCCACACTGTTCCGAAGCGGGAACAGCAGAAAGTTTTTCCCACAAATAATCAATTTCCTCTTGAGACTCACAATTTACAATCAACGAAAATGCTTCATTAAATTGAAACTTGTGATCAGCTGAACTATCAATTGCCATCATCCCCAAGCCATCTAAGGTAAATCTGGCGTGTTTGAGATAACCTTCCACATCTCCATCACCTTTTTCATAAGGTACCTCCATCTCCACACTACTGTTCTTGAAAATTTTGGTATAAAAAGCAATTGCTTCTTTTGCTTTGCCAGCATTTTCACCTACAAACATCAAAAAGGGAGAAATTTTTTGATCTAATTCAGGTTTTTGATTCAAAGAAAGTTGCCAAGAAACTCCAAACTTATCTTGTAACCAACCATATTTCTTTGCCCAAGGATACTCCTGCATAGGCATCAGCTCTTTTCCCCCATCAATCAATCTTTTCCACGCGTCGATTAACTTGTTCTCATCTTCAAACACACAAAAAAATGATGCCGATGGATTCAATTTAAAATCAGGTCCTGCTCCAATTCCTGCTACTTCTAAACCTCCTAAATTAAAACTCACCAACTCTACATCTCCTGAAGGAGTTCCAGACAATACTTTGACGCTGTTAATTTTTGAATTATCAAAAAGTGAGGTGAATAATTCAGCCGCTTTTGAAGCATCTTTTTCAAACCAAAGGTGAGGAACGATTTTCTGCATGCATAAATCATATACAAATCTGGTCGAGGTATACAAGCCTCACTCATAATATTTGCTTTAATCGATATAATTAAAGGTTCGATGAGTGAAAAAAGTATTATCGTCAAAGGAGGGAATCAATTAAAGGGGAGTGTTACCCCAATTCCAAACAAGAATTCAATTCTTGCCGCTCTTCCAGCCGCTTTGCTTTCTGACCAAGATATTATTTTTCATGATTTGCCAGCTACCAAAGATGTAGAGAAGATCATAAATCTCATGGAGATGATGGGCGCCTCGATCAAAAGTACTGGTCAAAACACAAAAATAATCAATTGTAAAAATCTTAATACTTACATTGTTGATGAGAACCTAGGTGGTCAGTTTAGAGGCTCATTACTCTTTATTGGCCCACTTTTAGCTCGATTTGGGCAAGCAGTGATCCCTATTCCAGGTGGATGTGAGCTAGGTATGCGCTCGATCGAAGCTCATGTCGATGTCTTTCGAAAAGTAGGTGTCAAGGTAGAGAGAAATGGTAATCTAGTGACCTTTACCGCTCCCAAACAGAAATTAAATTCATATCAAGTCTGGCAAATCGAAGCTAGTGTCACGGCTACCGAAAACTTTGCCATTTATGCCAGTGGGGTGGAAGCACAGTTTGAACTAATTGACGCCGCTAGTGAACCTCACGTTACTGATTTACTCAACCTACTCTCTGACATGGGTGCAAGTATCCAAGGTATAGGCTCAAACAAATTAATGTTTAAGGGCACGACTTCCTTCAAGTCTGCAGAATTTACTCCTAGACCAGACTTTATCGATATCACTGGGACTATTGTCGCTGCCGCTATTACCAACGGCAATGTCCGCATCATTGGTGCCAACATTCCTGATGTTATAGATGGGGTTATCGGTTGGTATCGCTTGTTCAATGTCGACATTACCAAAGATGGAAATGATCTGATTGTCAAAGTCGGAGAGGGTGGACTGGAAGTAGATTTTCATAAAGAAGGTTTTCCTTTAGCTGGACCAAATCTGCCCAAACTCTATCCTCGCCCTTGGCCAGGTTTTCCCGTCGATGCCATTCCACCAATGGCCGTACTAGCTTCCAAAAGTCGTGGGCGTCTTCTGCTGATGAATTGGATGTATGAAAGTGGACTTGATTTTGTCCGCGAACTAAATTCACTTGGTGCCGATATCCTCATGATGGACCCACAACGAATCATCATTCATGGACCAGTTAACTTCACTGGCGGTCACGTGACCACTCCTTCTGTCATTCAAGCTTGTAAAGCTATTTTTCTAGCCTCCCTCGCCGATCCAGTCACCACCCAAATAGACGGAGTAGATATTCTTCGACGTCGCTATCCAGACATTTTTGA
>CAZBFU010000052.1:0-2449 GCA_964491365.1 uncultured Pseudomonadales bacterium | reverse complement strand
GATATATTGAGGCGGATTTGGGGTGAATTTGCTTGATTCAAGCAGTCTTTCGCCCCATTCACTAATTCGCACTTACTATCTCCACACACTAAGGAGGTGTGTTATGGATAAAAATCCGCTGGAAAGTCCAGAATTTATTCTGGCAAGATATGAGGTAGATGTCATAGCATTCCTTTCGTCTGCACACGTCGAGACAGGTCGAGTCGATCACAAACTGGTCAACGAACGTATCGTCGTCGCCGTCCACAACGGCGCAGAACGTGTCTACGGAAAAGACGTGGTCATGGCTACAGCAATCGCGGAAATCATGATCAAGCGCCTGCTTTCCGGCGTTGGCATTAGTGATGATACACGTGCCAGCATCATCAAGAGCTCGATTAAAGACGCCGCAAGGTGGGCGTCGGAGCACTTTGCCACCAGACACTTCTGGATCTTCTCCAGACCCATGCGGCCAAGGTGGCTCCTGGAGACAATAGTTCGATCTGAGGTGAGTCTCAGATCGTAGTAAGGGCGAAAGCGCCGCTCCCGACTGACAACGGTCGGGGCGGCGCTTTTTCGTACTTTATTTAATAATCGTGTGGAGTTGAGAAATGGCTAAATCGAATAGTGCTTTTTTTTCGGGATCGTCCCCTATTTTGCTCCCGTACATATACTTGTGATTCAAATCATAGCTAAATGTTAGTTGACTATAATTTTCGATGATATTGTCTTTGGTGATGACTAAAGGTTTGGATAGAGATATTATTTCAAATGTGTAAGGATCGGCATCACTCATAATCCTGCCATCGTAATAAACATGATTAGCATCCCGGGCAAATTTAGTACCTTGGCCAAGTGAGTCGTAAATTACTTCAAATGTACCCTTGTCAGCTTCTGATATTCTTTTAAAATTCTTGGTGAAGCAAATGTCAAAACAACCTGAAGAGTTAACCGAGTAAATGCCGAAAAGACCGCGATAGTATTCTTGACTATGAGCAAATGGAACATGAATGATAGTCTCATTAAAGCGATTGTAGAGATTTAGAGACTGCCCAAGAAAACTAGTGAGAATTATTGTCAGGACCGAGAAGAACCCACTGATAATAGTATATAAATTCACTTGATACGATTATAGACTTATTGGACTTGAGCTAAAATTTAGACATGGCTGACGAAAGATCAGAAATAAAAGGAACTCTCTTAAGAAAAAAAGAAGACGCTGACAAGTTAACTATGCGTGTTGGTAGTGCGTATCTGCGTAGAGACAAAGGTGAGGATGCTGAGCCAATTGCCTATACAAACGCAGATCAAACACTTCTTATGGTTGCAGATGGTCTGGGTGGCGCGGGCAATGCAATGGTAAATCTACCAGGGGGAGAGTCGACTACAGAGGCATACTTAGCAGCACACGGATTAAGACAAAAATTATTTGATCTGCTGATGAAAAATGAAATACGACTTGAGTCCAATAAAGCGAATGGACTTGCTGTTTGGGTGCAAGAAAATGTAGTAAAGCCATTGATGAAAAGCTTGACCGAACTTTATCCGAGAACGGACATTTCTTTGAAAGGAAGTATTCGCAAGAGTTTTCCAACTACTTTAAATATGGCGATAATTGTAAATGAAGGTTCGGTTAGGAGAGTAAATGTAGTTTGGGCTGGAGATTCTATTTGCGTAGTGATGTCTAGGGACAACATTTGGACAAATTTTCAAGCAGACGCAGGAGACGCGCCAATGCGAGACTTAGTCGATGTTAGAGCTGCCCTTCCAAAGAGCCAATCAATAGAAGTGGCAACAGAGATCCCGCTTGTGGTGGCTTGTTTTACTGATGGACTACTCTTACTAAATAACTTTGAAGAGATCAAAAGGTTGTTGTTGGAAACTGCAAAATCTGGAGAACCTGACGTTATGAAAAAGTTCAAGGAATTGCTTTATAAAAATCCTGTCGGGAGCGGTCTAGATGACACCACTATTGCAATGGCTACCTTTGGGAAATGGTCAGCATAGTATCATAGTCTAATGCTTGAAATAATTTTGAATCAAATTGAGTCACTGGCTAGGAGTATGCCGCTCGAGTTGTTCGTGATACTTGGTGCCTTGATAGAAGAAATAATTGCCCCAATACCCTCACCTGTTGTAATGGTCTTAGCGGGATCGTTGGCTCATACTCAAAACTACAATTTGTGGTATTTGTTGGAATTAGCTGCATTGGGGGCACTGGGTAAAACTTTTGGGTCATGGTTAATTTATCTGTTAGCAGATAAGTTGGAAGACATCGTAGTCGGTCGATTTGGAAAATTTATTGGAGTGACACATAAGGAAATTGAAAGTATAGGTAAAAAATTAGATGGAAGTTGGAAGGATAATTTCTTTCTCTTTCTGGCCAGAGCACTGCCAATCATCCCTAGCGCACCAGTGTCCATTGCATGTGGATCAATTAAATTAAATTTAAAGACATTTATTACTTCTA
>CAZBFU010000051.1:0-2484 GCA_964491365.1 uncultured Pseudomonadales bacterium | reverse complement strand
GAGTAAGGGTGTTGTTGGTGGCGATGCCACTACTGGTTGCAGAATACAGAAGGTCAGCTGGCATAAGTGAATTGGAGTAAGAAGGGTGAGCGATGAGAAAGTAAGAATTGGGGTTAATGACACCAGACATGCTGGCAACTAAATTTGATTGAGTTCCAGAACTAGTACGTTTGGTGAGACGGAAGCCTGATAGATTTATAGGATTTGATGAACTATTGAAAAGTTCCACAAACTCATAATCTGCTTGACCAGTTTTGGCAACTTGAATTTGAGAGATTACTACTCCATTGGAAACTGCTAAAAGCGGATTACCTAGAACAAATAAATATAGGAAAAAGATCGATATAACAAGACAAACCTGGCTTAGTTTGGGCATGAGCCCAGTATAGCACTAGTCGTAGTAATGAATTCCTAGATCTGCAGGGGTGACGAAAAAATCAGGATTTATTAAGGCTTTGTTTAAAAGTCTAATTAAATAGTGATTTCGAGCAAGTTCTTCTTTGGTGTTACTGATAGCTTGATACAAAGGAAGCGAAGCCCTACCTAAGTAATAATGCGGATTAGAAAGATGCAGATTTAGTCTTTGGTTCTGTTCTTCGAGATGTTTGAGTGTTTCTCTGATTTCATCTTGTGTGAAGGGAGTAACTTCTTTTTGTATGTTTCTTTCTTGACGACGATAATCGCAAGTTATACCTGGTAGAGCAAAAAGAAAACACCCTACCTTGCCCCACGCAGCACTGCGCATAGTACTTGGCCCTTGGTAGCCATTGCTTTGATGTTGATAAAGGGGATCTTTGATTGGTAAGAAATACTCAAGAGTTAGTTCACTACTTGTTTTTTCGCTAAGAGGTTTTACATACACGTTACCTATTTTGGGATAGAAGGGGGATCTGCTCCCCATTTGGTCCAGTCGATGGGCTTTGGCAGCAGTTGTGGCAGCATCAGTGTGGCCTAAACCATGCATTAAAACAAATCTAACACCTTCGTTGGTTGACATGAAGCCTCTTTGAATAGTGAAGGCATCGAATTCGTGGTCGTGATACTCTGGACTGACTAGAGTGGCGAGTTGTCGCCCTTTGTGTGGAGCAGTGATGAGGAGAAAGACTAAATCTTTGGGTTTGGGTTGAAGCCACCAATCGCCACCTTGACTAGCACTGACCGTTAGTCCGTGGTGGTATTCGTAGTAAGCAACTGGGTTGTGGAGAGCTAAATATTTTAAGTCCTGTGGGACAGTTCTCAGATAAATAAGTAGATCGTCTAGGGTTGGACTGTGTTCTGGAAATGCAGCTATGACTTGCTGAAGAAGTTCGAGGGTTGATCCTTCGACACCATAATGAAGTTCTGGAGTGCGTTTTCCTATTTCGAGCTTTGACATGTTGCGCGAAGTATAAAACTACTATTTGACGATGTCAAAAGAGTTGGCAATTTGACTGTAAAGAACTTCGTTGGTTTTTACAGAACTGTCTAGAGGACTAAAGAAACTAATTTCGTAAACATTATTAGATGACTTGACTAAATATTCGAGAATCAAACCAGCATCACCACCAAAATTCTTACCTGGCTGGGTTGTGAATTTAATTGCATCAAGATCGTTAATTTTGAGATCGTTTAATTTGGTAATGGTGAATTCATCATTCGGTACAACTCCCTTGGGAGCTTTGAATAGGTCTGCAAATTTGAGAGGGTCTCGGTGTTTGGTAATGGTGATCCAAATTCCTGAAGTTGATAGTTCTAGTGGGGCACCGACGTCCTCGTTGGAAAAGAAAATTTGGAAATTAGGGTCGGTCATGACGGTAGGGCTTAGGAGCCAGCCCTTAGGAACTTTGATTTGGAAGTTTTGTTGTGGGTTTGAATAGAGTTGCCAATCACCTTGAGTAACTAAAGTATGTGCTGGGGTGGGGGTAGGGGTGACGACGGTATTGGTGTTGGAGACTTTTGGAGTAGGTCGCAAAAGGAAGAAATATACTGCCAATAGAGCAAGTAAGCCGAGAGTGATTTTGCGTGACATGAGGTTAATTATACTGTGGAAGCAGAATGGGGAGGTTTTTACTTGGCTAGGGTGATTGATTGCAAGATTGAATCTACTTCATCTTGATATCCTTTTTGATTTGGGTCGCTGATGGCAAATGTAATCAAGAGAGCATGTGTAGAATTTGCATCTTTTTGAAGTACGATATTTTGAGAAGTGCCTAAGCCTCTTAGGGTGTATTGAAAACCCGGATAGCCGTTGTGCATGATGGGTTTTTTGGCAAATGTTATTTCAATAGTGCCATCTGCTGTTGATTGTTTGATATGAGTATCAACCCAAGTTTCTAACTTGGTGCCTTTTAGATCAAGTGCTTCGAAAACGACTAAGGCTCAAGGTGATATTGTTCATGAGGGCATAACTATACAGAGGGAAAATAAGAAGAACCTAAGAGGGGGATTGGTTGATCATTTGGCAGGCCTGCTAGGATTCGAACCTAGAAAAAAGGTTTTGGAGAC
>CAZBFU010000050.1:0-3016 GCA_964491365.1 uncultured Pseudomonadales bacterium | reverse complement strand
AAAAACACCCTTCGTCAAGATTTTGGGGTCAATATCGATGCCGCGTGTGGCCAACTCGCTGCGGCTTCTCGTTCTTAAGATGGGACCCAATTTTCACCCAATACAAAATATGATGCCAACGCCACCCAAATGCATTTTCTAAATATGTCTGTGCGGCCCTAGCTTCAACTTCACCTAAAGAAGTTATAAGATCTTGCCACAAATTATTTTCTCGCAATAAAGTGACCAAGTCACTTACATTTTCGCCTAAATTAATCCGATTTTGATGATTCAAAACTTGAAGTAACAATGGCACAATCAGTGAAGATTGATCCGCTTTCCCACTCGCTGCCATCAACATCACCATATTTCGATCTTGCCATTCGATATTAGTTAAACCGTTAAGTTTAGGTTGCTCCTTTAGGATAAACTGATCGACACAAGTCCAGCCTGTCTTTATCTGTAAAACAATCACGTCAGGTAAACCATATTGATGTACCCATCTTCTATCAACATAAACCAGAAGATCTGCCTTAAGAATACTATCAGCCTCACTATTAGCATCTGCTTCGATAATATCTGCCACAAAAGGTAAGTTTTCTAAAATTGAAATCGCGTAATCAACACTCATCGCTCCCCTTTCACCACTTTTTGATCTATCCACTGCCAATCTTTCAGCTCTCTGCGGATCAATGATAGTAGCAAATGAATTTAAACTATCGCCTCTTTGAAAAGTTCTTACAGGACCTAGATTTCCTATAAAACTTCCAATACTGGGGCCAGAACTATTTGGATTCTCTTTCTTAGGTTTTTTTCCTCGTCCTCTCTCCAGATGATTCATACCCTCGGATTATAGCGCCTAATATCCATCAAAGCTGTATTTCGCCAAAAATTAATAATTTCTCCAATCCGATCTCGTATGAAATTTATCATTTCACGCTCATATGCAAATCGCCTTGGATTAACTACTAAAATTCGGTTTGCTTTTAACCATGTATCGATCATCTCGTCTCGATAACTCTCAGCTTTATCCCATGGTTTCCAAGCAGAATGACTTTTAAGTATTTGGTTCCAAATTCTCTTGCGAAAACCGATGATGCCTTCTTCGCTAGACTTAACTTGAATCCCCATGCTCCACAATTTTCCGACTCTAAGCTCTGGTAGTAACTCCAACACTATGTCTTGGAATAGTTCGTCTTCAAAGCTATTACGGTCAGTTGCTCTAAATCTCGCCAACAGATCACCCATTTCAAAAAGCGATGAAAACACCCACGCTTCGGACTCCCGTCCTCTCTCTTCTTCCCATTGTTTGATTCTTCTCTCTTCTTCCTTCAAATCAGAAAAACCATTTCCAGATAACGTATCTAGAATTCTATGTACCCGCTCGGCACCTCTATAGTCATGTCTTGTTTGGTTGTTTGTCATAAATCTATGCTGTCCATTTCATAGATATCCAAATAGCTCCACCTTCGCGGACGACATTTGGGATCTTTCCCCGGTTTCCCAGGGCGGAAAGGAGGTTTAAGGCAATCCGTGAGGATAACGCCTCAAACACTGCTCTCTCCATATTTTTCTCTTGTCGAGGAAAAACCTCCCAAGATCGGCGCTACGGTAGAGCTATCTATATTATAGCGGAAGATCCAAATCTCGTTGTACAATCAGCTACAGATGTCAAAGCTACCACCCATAATTCGTACCCCGCTTGAATTTATAGGCTCAGTCAGAGTAGAATTAGCATCTGTTAAATGGCCTTCCAGGGCGGAAACCACCCGTTTGACCTTCTTGGTCATCGGAATCAGTGTCTTTGTGGGTTTCTACATTGGAGGACTAGATTTGCTCTTTACGACTCTCTTACAAAGACTGATCAATCCATAAAATGAACGACCAAACAAACACAAGCGAACTAGTACCTTCGCTTGATACCAACCATATCATCATCAACAGCCAACCAGGCGCTAATGCCAGATGGTATGTTGTTCATACCTACTCTGGTCACGAAGCTCGCACTGCGCAGACTCTCAAAACCAAAATCGAATCTATGGGTTTGACAGATTACGTTGCCGAAATCCTCATCCCTACTCAAGAAAAGATCAAGATCAATAAGGGTAAGAAGTCAACCATCAAGGAAAAAATCTTCCCAGGTTACATGCTCGTCAAGATGATTGTCACCGATCATTCCTGGTTGGCAGTCCGTACAACTCAAGGTGTCTCAGGATTCGTCGGTACTGGCAACAACCCTACCCCTATCCCACAACGTGAAGTTGACGCCATCATGTCCTATGCCAAGCAAACCGCTCCTAAATTCCAAGCTGCCTTCAGTTTGGGAGAAGCTGTCAAGATTATCGATGGACCTTTCACCGATCTTCTAGGAACTGTCCGAGCCATCGATGATGCCAAAGGCAAGGTCGAAGTCTTGGTCAGTATTTTTGGTCGAGAAACTCCAGTCGAACTAGACTTTTTGCAAGTGTCGAAGATTTAAGTTCCTTTTCTCGCAATTAAACTATGCTTGAGGTATAGTTTTATTTGCATGCGTCACTTTACTGCCGAACAGACCCTTTTAGCTGCTTTACCTATCCTACTTGTGGTTATTGCCCTGATTGGGGCAATTGTCTTTTTACCCAATGGTAATCTAGACGATGCCACCAAAGCTGCTCCTCGCCGCCAATCAACTCCCAAACTTACTCCAATCCCCACCAAACCCTCAACAGTAAGACCCACCAAAGCACCAGAAATAATCTGCGTCATGCTCTACCAGCCTGTTTGCGGATCTGACGGAAACACCTATGGCAATAGCTGTGAAGCAGAAAAGGCAAAGGTAAATGTCGTCAGCCAAGGTGAATGTGGCGCCACCTCAACCCCAAGTTCCAAGCCTGTAGTTCCCAGAACTCCTTCCGTGATGCCTACCATCACTATGTAATCGATTGTCTCATTGTGTTAAAATAAGCCCCACATCCCACCTCGGAATCAATCGAGGGAGTGACTCTGCAAATGGCAGAATTGCGAAATCGAAAGCTTCTATTCCTTTTCCCAATTTTCC
>CAZBFU010000049.1:0-3096 GCA_964491365.1 uncultured Pseudomonadales bacterium | reverse complement strand
CACCCCCTATCCGCAAGGATAATTAGGTATAAAATACGCTTAAAATGTTTAAAATAATTTCTGGTGTCCTTATCACCATCCTTCTGATTAGCATTTTTGCCCTCTCTTTCACAGGAGTCGTCCCAGTTCTTTCCAATTTCGTTGGCGCCGGCCAAAAAGATTTAGGGATAACTTCTACTCCCGAAGAATCCAAAGACGCCATGAATATTGTTGGCACCGAAATCATTACTTTAACAACGGTAAATGACCCCAAAGATGGCTTCAGACTTGAAGGCAAAAAAGATGCCAATTTCACTATGAACAGTGAACAGATCAGTGCTCACTCCAACCATCGTCCTTGGAAAAACTATCCCTTAAAAAATGTCCAAATCAAAATTCATGACGATGGTCAAATCGAAAGTTCAGCCATACTTGTCATCAGCAAAGCTCTTCCCTATGCCATGAATTTGGGGTTCTCACAAGCACAAATCACCGACGCAATCAATAAATATCATCTACCTTCCGTCGAAGTTCCTATTTATATCAAAGGTTACGGCCACGTCGAAAATGATCAAGTCAAAGTTGATGCTAGAAGTGTCAAAATCGGAGGTATTACCGTCCCAAACAATCTTGTGTCTCAAGCCAATCAGGAAGCAGAATCCGTCCTCGAAGATTTGATCCAAAAAAATTCTCATTCCTTTCATTGCGAAAGTCTATCTTTTGACAAAGGTGAAATGAAATTCAAAGGCCAGGTAGCCCAAAAGCAATACGTCTTAGGAAATTAGACTTACTTCATCCCGTTCAGGATCGAGGACACCACCGACAGGATTATCCAGCCTACCACCGCGGCTCCCAAATCTGCTATTACAAATCCCGGGACGATCTTAGCCGTTACAAATAATAGCAATCCGTTCAACACAAAGGTAAATAATCCCAAACTCATCAAATTGATAGGTAAAGTCAGAAGCACCAAAACCGGTCGAACCAAAGTTGTCATCACCGCCCACACCAAACTAGCGATCAAAAGAGATTGCCAGCCTACAATTCGAAACCCAGGCAAGATCGCAGTGACGATATACAGAGCCAATGCATTAACAACAATTTTTGCAATCATCTTTATATTCTACGATATTCTTTTTTAACCCCACTCACTATCCAAAATTTACAAGAAAAAAAGTGTGGATTCTCTTGTTCGCCTACCCACTCAGGTGCCACTTCTGCTTGCTCAAAATCTAACAAATAGTTTGGCAATGTACTCTCTATCAAGTACCTTACTTCATCTAACAAGTAATACTTTCTTTCGTCTGGCATTTCGCTACCTTCTTTAGTCACTCTTTTTATCTCACATGCAAAATCCAAAAACAGTCTGCCTCCTATTTTTGTAACCCGATCAATTTCAACCAAAATATCTTCTACCATTGTTTCTGGAAAAAGGTGAATGGTGCCCGTATTAAACACTCCATCAAATTCACCATCGTCAAAAGGCAATCTTTCGTTCAAATCTACCCTTTTTATTTTCAGTTTTCCCTGTAATTCTGTTGGGGTTTGCAATTGCAACTTCTCCAGTGCACCCATATCAAAATCAGTCGCTACCACCTTGTTCGCTTTCCGCAACAAAATTTCGTTATAACGGCCATCACCAGCCGCCAAATTCAACCACTTTCCCGCTAAATGTTCTTTCTCCAATCTCTGTAAAGTCTCTTTGTCACCACTCCCCCAAATAGATTCATCACTTGTCGCCAAGTAATCAATATCTTCGAGATAGTAGTAAGTTTTCTTATCTTTAGTCAAGATAGTCTTGCAGTTTTTTCCTTCGACTTGGGTGACGTAGCTTACGAAGCGCCTTGCTTTCAATTTGGCGAATTCTTTCACGAGTCACTCCAAATTCTCTACCTACTTCCTCTAGAGTCAAAGGTTTACCTCCATGCAATCCAAATCTCATTTTCAATACTTTAGCTTCTCGATCTGTAAGACTTGCCAAAACTTCTTCCAAATTTTCTACCATCAATTGCTTGGTAGTTGCTTCATAAGGTGATACTTGAGTTTCATCTGCAATGAAATCTCCCAATAGCGAATCTTCTTCATCACCAATTGGAGTTTCCAAAGAGGTAGTCTTCTGAGAAATCTTCAAAATTTCTCTCACTCTTTCTGCATCGATTTCCAACTCTTTTCCAACCTCTTCGTCTGTCGGTTCACGTCCCAAATCTTGCATCAATTTGCGTTGAGTTCTGATCAATTTATTGATCGTTTCCACCATATGCACTGGGATACGAATCGTTCTTGCTTGATCAGCAATAGCACGGGTTATTGCTTGGCGAATCCACCAAGTTGCATAGGTTGAGAATTTAAATCCTTTGGTCCAATCATATTTTTCCACGGCGCGAATCAAGCCTTTGTTTCCTTCTTGAATCAAATCAAGAAAACTCATTCCTCGACCCATGTATTTCTTGGCAATTGAAACCACCAATCTCAAGTTCGATTGAGTTAATTTGTCTTTTGCATGCTTATCGCCCACCTCAGATTTCTGAGCCAAGAGGATTTCCTCTTCACGTTTGAGCAAAGGAATTCTTCCAATTTCTTTAAGATACATACGAACTGGATCGTTGATCGACACTTCTTCAACTCCAGACAATCCTTCTAGTTCTTTTTCTAGATCAGTGCCAGAAAATTCTGCTAATTCAGATTCTTGTCCTGAGAGCACACTCTCAAACACATCGATGTCTGCCTTAAACAAATTGTCATAAAGTTTATCTAGCTCTTCAATTCGAAATTCAGCATCAGGAAAAAGTTCCAAAATTTCGTCTTGAGTTACGAAACCCTGATCTTTACCTTTTTGAATCAACTTCTCTACCAACACCGGTTGTTTGGTCTTTTTTGCCATGGGTTTTACGCTTCTATACTTAGGAAACTTAATAACGCTTGTCTTTAACGCCTATCCGTCTTTTTGTGTGTGAGGGAGGATCGAAATGATCCTTGGCTCCCTCTCGACGGTTAAATTTGGGCTATCAGCCGCTCTACTGTTGCGTATTTTACCAATTTTATAGCCAGTTTGTCTATTCTAGGCTGGTCTTCAACCAATTCAGCCTCACGCATCAAGTCGCTTATATGTTGTCTTTC
>CAZBFU010000048.1:0-3142 GCA_964491365.1 uncultured Pseudomonadales bacterium | reverse complement strand
TAAATGACTTTTTGACTGGCTGGAGTCATCAGGACACTGGCAACTTTGGCAGCATCAAAGCCAGCAATAGTAACCGTGCCTAAGCCTAAACTCTCTACCTGAAGGTAAACATTCTGAGCCGCATGGCCAACCTCTAGATAAACATTTTCGTCATGACGGGTACCGTCGAAGACTTCTGCCATCTTGGCGAAGTCGCCGGCAAAAAGAATGATGGCAGCTGGTTCTTTGGCAGCGTTTTGACCAATGGCATTACCTAGAGTTTCTTTGACATTACCTGGTACGACTAACTGAAGTTTGTGAACCATTTCCTTGTCTCCAGGGAGATATTCATAAACACCAGGGTTAAGACCTTCGACATTGAAAGCAGCAAGATAAACAGTAAGAGGATACGCAGATTTGGCAGAAGGGGCTGTGCGGCCACCCCAATCGGCAGTGACACCCTGGGCAGACCAAAGTAGCTGACTGACTTGGGTTAACTTGAGACTATCTGCCGTAAAGGTTCGACGACTCCGGCGTGCCTGTAGGGTAGCTTCGAGAGAAGTCTTGCTGGTCAGAGACGGCTTGGGTAAGACAATCGGATCGACTTTGACGGCGAGTTTTTCGGCTACGACTGCGTCGGATTTAGTGGGTGCTGAAACTTGGCGAGTTGCGTAGCGAACGTAAGCAAAGAGAGTTAACGAAATTACGAAGACCGCGCCTAAAAGGGGGACAAATTTGTTAACTTTGGCACCCGTTTTGGGTGCGGCTGCTTTGTGGGCCATGGGCAGGCTTTTTTGATTGTTAACTTTAGATGTAGGTGTTTACTTTGGCACCTTCACGCTCTTTGTTGAACCATTCAGAGAATTGAGTCTGAAGTTTTTGATCTCTGAGCATACCTTCGATCTCTGCCTTCACATCCTCATATTTCTTATTGGTGTATTGAGCTTTATTATCATCGTAATACTTTTTCACTTCAGTTTCCTCAAGTTTTACCTCAAAGAGTTTGGCGGCAAGTTTGCGTTGCTTGACGACGGCTGTTAGTTCTTCACGAAGTTTGGCATCATCAATGCCAAATTGGGCCATGTTGGTCTTGAGGGCTTCTGCACCACCAAGTCGGTCTTCGAGAGTTTTGATTTCAGTGTTGATTTCTTCATCGGTAACAGTGACGCCATTTTTGGAAGCGAGCTGGTCTAGAAGAGCAATACTCAAGAGTTCGTCGAGAGTTGATTTGCCATAACGAGTCATGAGAGTTTTGTCGAGCTGAGAACGAGAGACTGAAACTTCGTTGACAGTACCGGCAATAAACATGCCACGGTTTTTCTTGGCAAGGTTGAAAGCAAGAACGCCTAAGAGAATTACAACCAGAACGAGGAAAAGTGGGTTTTGTTTCTTGGGAGAATCTAGAGGAGTTTCGATTGTCTCAACTGGTAATTGAGCAGAAAGATTACGAGTAACCTTTTTGGTGGTTTTCTTTTTAGTAGCCATGATCGGTATTGTACATGATAATTATTCTGGAAGTTTTTCCAAACTTATTTTTTCGTCAATGATTGGGTAGAGAGGATCTGGCATAGCTGGATTAAAATTCTCTAATTCTCTTTTGATGGTCGTAAATTGTGATTGATAAGTAGGTATGGGAGTTGGTGTAGGCAAATCCACAGGTGCAATTGTGGTTTTTTTGGTACCTACAATACTCATGACAAATTGGCCTAAGACAAGGGAGCTAAGAATCACAAATAAGAAGACAAAGATCGGCAAGGTGATACGTAGCGTCCTGGTGATAGCGGGGGTAAGCTTGGGAAAAGGAATGAGTAGAGATAAGTCTTGAAAAGGCTTGATCTTGGCTAGTTCGGGATATAGATGAAGTAAGAACGACTTAATTTTGGTTGGCATAGTTTTCATCTAGCTCAATAATGACTTCTGCCATTTGATTTTGCGAAGCCCTGATACTGCTAAAATTTTCTGAAAGTTTGGTGTAAGTATTGGAGAGACTCCCCTCTTCGATATTGAGTTGGTCAATAATACTAGCTGCCTCGTCGAGAGCTTTATCGATTGAGCTTGTAAATTCTGCAACTTGGTTTAGACCACTCTGGACATAAATTAAGGCTTTTTTGTTGGAGAGTGATGGCTCGAGTGCAGCTGCTGCTCGCTTGAGATCCTGTTGAAGGCGATAAAGCTTGGCAAACTTGTTGATTGCTTGACTTCGAGCTTGGGCAGTTTTGAATGTTTTGACTTTAGCTAGATAGGAGGTAGTAAAGCCTGTAAGTTCTTCTTTGGTGAGAAGTTTATTGGCTGCGTCGGCTTGAGAAAAATGATAGGTTGTCAGATCGGTAAGCTCGGCCAAAGATCGTGCAACGACTGGGTGGTCCAGCGAATTCTCTTTTATAAGACTAGCTAAGTAAAGATAAAAATTAGCCATAGTCAGTTCTCGATGAATGAGAGTTTGTTTGGCAGAGAGGAGAGCTTTTTGTTCGTTATTTAGAGATGGCTTGGCTTGATAGTCCTTGAGCAAAACTTGAAATTGGGCATAATTACCACGATAGCGATCGAGTTGAAAATTGTAGTCGGTAAGAGGAGTATTAGCAGCTAGTACTGGCGAGGAAAGGCTGAGTAGTAGCAGTAAGGAAATAAATAAGGAACGCATGCTTACCCCTATTGTAGAAGATCTATGACAAAAAGCGCAAAACTGAAAAAACGAGAGCAGAGCCTAAAAGGCTATAAAGTAAATACTCGATAAAAATTTCCCAGTTCAAAGTACGTTCGAGATAATGATGTGCGACTCCCCAGATGAGGTATCCCCCACTTAAACCTAAAATAATGAAGACGCGTAAAGAAGGGTGTCCACCAAATATCACAATGGCACCAATACCCACAAACATCAGGACGACCAAGATTAAATAGTGCAGAAGGTGAGGCAAGTTTGGTTGCTTCATAAAATGATGCCTTGCTTAAGAATAACTAAAATGACAAGCAGAGAAATGAGATAGGTCAGATGTGCCCATGATTTACCCGAGACGCGAATCAAACGTCTTCTGTAGGCGATGAACCAATCTAGAGCTAAGACAGCCAAGAGCAATAAGACAAAAGCTAAGGAAATAGTGCGAGAAAGATCAAAGGGCGAAATTTGGACATGGGTAGGAACTTCTTGATCAGACTCAAGCACAAC
>CAZBFU010000047.1:0-3391 GCA_964491365.1 uncultured Pseudomonadales bacterium | reverse complement strand
TCTCATACATTTTTTCATACCTAGATAGATCAAACATATCCATATGTTACATTAATCCTATGGACGACACAGCTAAATTACTAATAGAATACAAAACTCTTCTCGAAGCTCAACAAGGAGGGCGACCTCTTACTCACTTCGAAGTCATCAAAGAACTAACCAAACGTGGGATCAACTACACCGTAGAAGGCTTGAAAACTGCAATCGAAAAGTTAACCGCAACCAATAAAGGGTTAGAAGAGTCAATTACACCATCTAGTCAAAAGGAAAGAACGGTAAGTATCTCATATGGCGAACGATCCAATCCCACAGGCTCTACCACAATTGGAGTTTTAGGAGGGGTAGGCAGGCATAATGCTCAACGCGGAAATCGAGCAATCAGACCAACAGAAACCCAAGCACTTGCAGAAGTCAGCGAACGCCGAGGCTAATAAAATTTCTAAAAACCAAGTAAAAAAAGAGGGACAGGGGCGGCCTTTCGGCCGCCCCCAACGACGATTCGCGTTGTTTTATTAAAGCAGTGGGAGGGCGGTGATCACGGCGACCACCACCAGCACCACGATCACGATCGCCAAGATCGTCATCGTGGCCACTGCCCACGCGCGCTTCCTCACCACATACTCCCACAGTGGGAGCAAGGTGAAGGCAAATGCGGTCGCCAAGGTGAACCAGGCGACCGACTCTCGAAACTGTGGCAGAATGAGCAGCAGCCAGAGCATCACCCCGGCAAGACCGACTCCTCCAGCCACCAAGACCACGAAACTGATCAGCGTAACTTTTTTTCCATTCTTCGCCATCAGCAAAGAGGGGAAGAAAAGAATCAACGGCGACACCACGGATCCGATTGCAACCAGCAACCAGAACCGCAGCAGCCACCAGCCAATCTGCGGAAAAACGAAGTAAATGTCCATCCTCTTGCTTTCTGTTGCTTTCTGAATGTGCGAATCGTCCCCCAGATTCTACCACACTATAGGCTTTATTCCAAATGTATTATCATTTAACTATGCACTCAATTCTTCAAAGGCTTTCTGAAAATGATCTTTATACCAGTGGCATCACCGATATCATTGCTCTAGAAGCATCTCAAGATCCCTCTCTGATCGATATCCTCGTCAAAACTTTATTAGGCAAAGATTTAGATTTACAGGTCAAATCTTCTTCTACCCTACTTAAGCTCCACAATCTCAACCATGATCTTCTCAATGATTTCGTCGATGATTTAATAAAAGCCTCTCAATCTACCAATCAACTAGCCATCCTCAAACCGCTTTCTCAAATTATTCCAACCCTAGAACTAGACTCCAAACAAATCCAAAAAACTTGGAAAATCTTCCTCGACCATCACCAAAATTCAGACGAACCCATGTTAAGTGCCCTATCGCTCACCGTCCTTTCTCAATTAGGGACATTAGACCCCAGTCTAACCCCAAAAGTTCTCGAACTTCTCAAGAAAACACTTATAAAGAAGCCTTAAAAGCCAAGTCAACAATCTCCTCCAACACATTTATATCTACCTCACTTAGTCTTTTTATATGCAAACAAGAACCACTTAATTTGTATTTGCCCAATTTTGCCAAACTTGGTATCAAATCGGCTTCACAATTCGTCAGATAAAGCACCAAACCACTCTTCCTAATCGCAAAAGCTACTCTTGGCCACTCCATTTCTTTTTTACTTCCCGCGTACTTTTGCAAATAAGTTCCAAATCCAACAATTGCACTTCCCCACATTATCCCCTTCTCCTTTGTGACTTTTTCAAACAATTCCAACAACATTAATCCCTCGCTTTGTACACTTGACTCAAACTTCTTTAGATAATCTCTTGGGTCTTGATTTGTCGGTCTAGTTTTCGTCTCTGCCATTCTTTATTTTACTTTCACGCCTTTATATTTATAACTTTTTTTAAAGTGATCGAACATTTCACTTAATCTAGGTACCAACACAGAAACTCTTACCAACTCATCGCCTTCTAATACGAGAGGATCTACAACTCTTGTCTTATTACTACCTTCAAATTCAGCGTCTCCATTCTCTGCAAAAATAAACACTGTACGAGGCGAAAGTCTAGCAATTAACTCTTGAATTTTTGCATCATTTATCACTTTCAACTTAGTCATTAATTCTTCATCCGTCTTGAATAAATCTTCTTCAACCAACTCCCCCAAATCTAACGCTCTTTTTAATGCTCCTGATAGGAGGAAATAACTTCCATGAGAATTAGGATCCAACCACAACAATCTACACGCATTCATAAATAAGATTGCATAAAGTGTTGCGTAAGACTTGCTTCTAAAAATGAATTTATTATCTACTACACTAATTTGATCTAGAAATTGATTAACCAGTTCGATTGGAAACAATTCATCAGGTCTAGTATCTCGAAAAAAATAATCAATTCTATCTGCAGACAAATCAGGTAGTTCCGAATCAAGTAAGTGAAATGATTCTTTTTGCAATACATCCGAGACGTTAATACCATTCTTTCTTAAGATTTCAGGTATTTCAGATTCCATGACAACTTTCTCAGTAAATCTTTCATGAAAAGTATTATCTTCATTGGGATAAACCATATCTATAACGTGCGAAAAAGCAGTGTGAGGAGTATCGTGCAAAAGCCCAGCTACTTGCTCTTCAATACTAGCTCCAAATTTTTTCAACAAATACCACACTCCGATACTATGTTCAAATCTCGTAATATCACGTTTTGGTTCTAAATAAACAGTTGCACCAGTCTGGCTTATTTTCTTAAGTCGCTGCATCGGAGCAGTCTTGATTAACTCCTCAATCAAAGGATTGTCTACATGAATTTGCCCATAGACTCTATCTTTTAAGTTCATCATCAAACTAAATTCTACACTTTATGGATTCCATTCAATCCAATATGGATACTTTTTGTCATTCAATAAAATATAGCCATCTCCAAACGTAAAACGCATATCTCTTCCCAACATCACTATACCTTCAACCCCGGGATTAGGTCCTCCCCCTCTTATTTCTCCTGCCCAAGGGAATTGTTTCAATGCCTCATCTTCAAGTTGAACTTGAATATACTTGACCCCATTCCAATACATAAGTTTGGTTCTACCTATCTTTTTCAGTCTCTCCATTGCTTCATAAAAAGAATTAGCATCAAATCTTTCCTCAAGTTGGCTTACTACATTAACTAAGCTGCTTACTAGTTCAAGTAGGTCATCATCGCTTACTTTTTCAATTCTTTCCAAAAGTTCTATAGCTTCATCTAGCATCGCTGCACCTCGAATCATTTCACTTACCACCTCTGCCGCTTCTTTTCCAAATTCCTTATCTATCCTTCGATAAACTGCCGTAACTCTATCGGCGTAAAGTCTCTCACTTTCAGCTTGTTCTATTTTCATGCCCGCATTATAGCGCA
>CAZBFU010000046.1:0-3476 GCA_964491365.1 uncultured Pseudomonadales bacterium | reverse complement strand
GGGCGAAAGACTGCTTGAATCAAGCAAATTCACCCCAAATCCGCCTCAATATATCACTAAAAATGCTTCAAAACAACGATATAGGGTTGACCACTACATCGGTAATGGTTGCAAAATGCTAGCCCTATTTCCTTCAGTATCCAGAAACGACACATACTTACCTGTTCCTGGAATATCCATCGGTTCTCCCAATGTCTTGCCTCCATTTTTGTTTACTAACTCCATTGATTTTTGAATATCGTCCACGGCGATCACGATAGAAGGATATTGTGCAGGCCAACCTTCTTTCTTTGGGAAGAAGCCTCCTCCAATTGTTCCTCTCGCTGCATCTTTCATAATTTCATCATTTATCTTTGAAGGTTTGGCCGTTTGTGCCAAGACATAATCCATCATCTCTGCACCAAACTTTGTCATATTCCAACCAAAGACTACTTCATAGAATTTTGCCACCCGATCCTTGTCTTCATATGGCATTTCAAAATGTACGACTGGGTTCATTTTCATCATCAAAATATTATACAACTACTTATACGATCTGAGTTACTTTTGTGCTAAGTTTCAAAAGGGAAGGGTATTTCAAGAGATCCAATTTGCGCGTCACTTAAACCGGCAATAAGTGTGGCTGTTTTTGTTTGTCCATCAAAAACTAATCCTGCTGGAAAGATAACATCTTCCAAGTCTGGTCTTTTAGCTGGACCTGCAGGGAACTGGTCTCTTTTGGCAATAATTCTCATTTTTGTACATTCTCTAGTATGGGGATTTAGCTCAAATGCAATTGCCGTGTATTTTCGTTTTTCACCTTCAAACCATGCCCAATGTCCAATCACTCCAATCTTTCCATTATCAAGTTCAATTGCCTGGTTTACACCTCCCCAAGTATTCTCTCCAAACTGATCCTCCAGGAGCGGGGCATTTAAAAGTAAGTCAACTGTTAATTCAGACAAATCTCTAATCAAACAAAACCCAATTTTCCCTTTGCCATAAATACCACCTTGTGGCCTAGTAAACACTGCTATTTCACCACTTTTAAGTTCTAAAATGCGAATATCCTTCATACCAGACGGACCAGATAAATGTTTGGTCATGTTGAGCGGATCGTCACCGATATAAAACTCTGTTTGGAACTTATATGTTTCCCAATTTACACTGACTCCTCCTAGCAGCCACTTACCCTTGATTTGAAAAATAAATGGATCCTGTAAATCATAAGATGGAGCATTTTGCATAGGAGCCCAACCACTTTCACTTTGCTCAAAAAATACAATTCTTGAATCTTTCTCAGAATCACGAGACTCAACTCGTCCTAATATCAACGTTTTCTCCTTATATTTGAAAACTATCGTCGGATTGTAGACATCATAATTCTCATGGGCTATCGGTAAAATTTTGGCTACTGGTTGATCCATTGTCTAATTCTAACTCATACTAAATTAGTAGGTTAATGTACAATATCTTTATGGAACCAAATCAAGTAAATCTAGAAACTCCTCCTCAACTACCAGTCGCCCACAAAAGAGATATACTTCCAGTTTTTTTGAGTTTATTCATGCTTCCTATAGGATTTGTATTAGGTTATACATTCAGTAATTCCAGTTCAAAGTCTTTACCTATTCCTCAAATAGAAATTACAGAAACCACACTCACACCAACTTCTACTCAAATTCAACCCACATCGATGGTGGTTCAGCCAACTGTTCTTGCAAACGTCTCCAAATCAAAAATAAAAGTCGGCCAGAATAGCTTAAACATTGAATACCCGAATACCTGGTTTGTTTCTCAAGGGATTCTCTCATCGTTCGATACTAATAATCCAAAGAATAACCAAGCCACAGTTGATGTCTCCAAAGAGACAAAATGTGACTTAGTTGATCCAATTACAGACACCAGTGAATATCTTGTTGAAAATGAAACGATTTTAAGTTCTACAGTTTCCAGATTTTACGCCAAATACACAACCCCTGGTCCTGGTGAAGGTGCACTTTACTACAAAATAATTTTAGAGAATAAACACCTACTTTCAATCGTTTGTCATATCTATAACCAAGCAAGTCTTTCAGTCCTCGACACAATTGCTTTGAGTATAGCCAGGTGACACTTAGTTTTTCTCGCCCCATTCTCTCATTTTGCCAATGATTTCGTTTAGCGATTGCCCTTTATTTGTGATGGAGTACTCGACATGAAGGGGAATCTCCTTGAATATTTTCTTATTAACCAAACCAAAATTCTCAAGTTGTTGTAATCGAAGAGACAAAGTTCTAGGACTAATAGTTTCGAGTTGAGTTTCCAGTTCACCAAATCTTTTTTTACCGTCAATTAGCTCTTTGATTATTAGAAGTGTCCATTTGCTTCCAATAATTCTTAAAGTCTTTGAAACCCCACAAGTATTATTGTGTTTATTCATACTATACAAATTGTAACTACTTTACAAAGTATAGTATAACATCTATAGTTTTCCAATATGAACAACACTTGGTCAAATGTTGCCGACGAGGCAGCTATAAACAAAACAATTATCGCGTTAAAAAAGAATGGCATCGATGCTGAAGTAGTCGAATCAAAACAAGCAGCTTTCGACAAAGTTTTTAGTTACTTGCCAGAGAATTCCGAAGTGATGACAATGACATCAGTTACACTTGACGTCACGGGTATTTCTGACGAAATCAACAAGGACGGAGGAAAATTTATTTCAGTTAGGAATAAACTTTCAAAGTTAGAATCAAATTCCAGTCAGCAAGAAAAGAATAAGTTAGGTGCAGCACCTCAATATGTAGTTGGCAGTGTTCATGCGATAACCCAAGAAGGTCAGGTGATTATTGCCTCGCTTACAGGCAGTCAACTCCCTTCATATGCTTATTCCGCCCAAAATGTTATTTGGGTAGTCGGTGCACAAAAAATCGTCAAGAATCTAGACGAAGGCATGAAACGACTATATGAATACACCCTTCCACTTGAATCAGACAGAGCCAAAAAGGCATATGGTGTTGAAGGTAGTTTTGTAGCCAAAACTTTAATCATAAACAAAGAAATTCAAGCAGGAAGAATCAAAGTCATCATCGTCAAAGAAAACCTAGGATATTAAATTCAAGCCATAGTGAGTCCGCTCAGCGGACTAGCACCACGCTGTGGGAGGGTCCTTAAGAATTTTATCTTGGTGTATAGTTAACCTCCTCAAAGACTTCCTTTAATTGAATTTTCAACACTTCTCTGCCATTTCCACCTTTTAGGTATTTCTCTCTTCTTCGTGCATCAAGTTCACATAAGTATGCCTCGTAATAAATAAGTTTTAAAGGTCGACGATGTCTAGTCGACTTTACAAACCCACCAACATGAGCCTTAATTCGACTCTTCAAATCATTTGAGAAGCCAATGTATATCTTCTTATCAAGTTCAGAAAACAAAACGTACACGTAGTGCACAAATAAATTATCTCATGAGGTGAGTCCGCTCAGCGGACTAGCACCACGCTCAGCGTGGTG
>CAZBFU010000045.1:0-3989 GCA_964491365.1 uncultured Pseudomonadales bacterium | reverse complement strand
ACCATAGAACAGTTATAGTTACTGCTGCCGTTCACCGGGGCTTCAATTGCAGGCTAGCGTCTTGCGACGATCACCCACGCATTTAACCTTCCGGCACTGGGCAGGTTTCGGCCCATATACTTCAGATTTCTCTTTTGCATAGACCTGTGTTTTAGTTAAACAGTCGCTCTGCATTCTTTTGTTGTAGCTCCGATTTTACTCGGAGCAGGGCATCTCGCATAGCTTACGCCCAGATAATTTGCCGAGTTCCTTAAGAAGGGTTATCTCGATAGCCTTAGTCTACTCGACCAACCCACCAGAGTCGGTTATAGGTACGGATTGTCTACACCCTCATTGCGACGCTTTTCTCGGAAGCTTAAGTCATTCTGCTTGCCCTTCCTTGCGGTCAGACTTGTATTCGTAGCTCATGTTAAAACGCCTCTACGGATTTTCCATTAGAGACTAACTAACTACTTAAGCGCGTGCATCTTCAACGCACCGCCAGAATTATCAAACTTCGTCACGCCCCAACTAATAACGGTTGCAGACAAGGACTGGAATATCAACCAGTAATCCATCGGTTACGCCAAACAGGCCTCACCTTAGGGTCGCCTAACCCAACGCTGACGAACATGGCGTTGGAAACCTTGGGTTTTCGGCATCAAGGATTCTCACCTTGAATTACGCTACTCATACCGGCATTCTCACTACCTGTTGCTCCAGCAATCCTTACGGATCACCTTCAAAGCTGCAGGTACGCTCCCCTACCAATCACGCCTTACGGCGGATTCCTTAACTTCGGTACTATATTTAGCCTCGTTATATTTTCGGCCACACATCTCTCGGCCAGTGAGCTGTTACGCTTTCTTTCAAGGATGGCTGCTTCTGAGCCGACCTCCTGGGTGTCTGAGAAATAGTATGTCCTTTCCCACTGAATATAGATTTAGAGACCTTAGTTGAAGATCTGGGATGTTTCCCTTTTGCCCCCAGAGCTTAGCCCCTGGGCACTGACTCCCTTGCATTCTTTTCGGGTATTCTGAGTTTGATTTGACTTAAAGTTTTTACACCTCAAGTCAATTCAGTGCTTTACCCCCCGAAAGATTCACAAGAGGCCATGCCAAAACATGTTTCGGGGAGAGCCAGCTATCTCCTGGTTCGTTAGGCATATTACCCCTAACCACAAGTCATCAGAGAATTTTGCGACATTCACCTGTTCGGTCCTCCAGTTGGATTTCTCCAACCTTCAACCTGCTCATGGTTAGCTCACCAGGTTTCGGGTCTACACCATACAACTTAACGCCCTGTTAAGACTCGGTTTCCCTTCGGCTCCACCACGGAGTGGCTTAACCTTGCTGTATGGAATAACTCGCCGGTTCATTCTTCAATAGGCACGACATCATCCCGATAAATCGGGACTCTGTCTGTTTGTTAGCAATCAGTTTCAGGTACTTTTCATTGGGTCTCCCACCCTTCTTTTCACCTTTCCCTCACGGTACTAGTTCACTATCGGTCAACAAAAGTACTTAGTCTTGGACCGTGGTCGGCCCGGATTCGTTCTAGAGTTTGCCGTCTCTAGAATTACTCAGGTATCAAATAAAAACACTTCCAGTTTTGCTTACGAGGCTCTCACTCCCTTCGGCCACCTATTCCATGGTGTTCTGCTACCGGTCGTGTTTCGTAAATTTGACCCTACAACCCCACAATAAATTGTGGTTTAGACTCAACCCTTTTCGCTCGTCGCTTACTAAGGGTCTCTCATTCGATTTCTTTTCCTCTGGGTACTTAGATATTTCAGTTCCCCAGGTGCCCAACCTTCGCCTTACGGCTCTTGGTCATCTCGCAAATGCGAGATAGGTTACCCCATTCGGACACAGACGGCTCATAGGTTCCTAGCCACCTCCCCGTCTACTTTCGCCGGCTTGAAACGTCCTTCTTCGGCTTTTGTTGCCAAGGCATCCACTGATTGCTTGAGTAGAATAAATCAAGTTTTTGATGCGATCTACTTACATTTAGAATCTATTCACTTTTCAAGGAGCAACCCAAGCTCCAAGAGCTTGCTTATAAAGACTTAAAATCTTTACGAGCAAAATCTTGGCCTCATTTTCTAGTTTTGGCTAGAATTGGTGGACCGTGCCGGGCTCGAACCGGCCACCTCCACATTGCAAATGTGGCGCTCTACCAGATGAGCTAACGGCCCTAATTCAATTTTAAAAAAACCCGCTTCTTTGCGGGTTACAGAAAAAATGCGTCATCAAAACCCCCTATGTAGCGAGTGGGTATGATGTAAGGCTGACTTGCATATTTTCCGAACTTGCAGGAAGCAAAGGAGAATATACCAGTAACTTTAGCAATTTTCAAGCCTCACTTGATCTCAAAGACAACATCCAGACTTTTGGTCACTTTTGTGGTGCCTGGCTCAAGCTTAGCCCCTCCCCCTCCACCACCCATTTCAGAAGCATAAGGAATAGTATTAGCCTCAATTTCAGCTACACTTACTACCTTCCCGAGCTCCACTCCAGCAGCAGAAGCCAATTTTTGAGCTTTTTCCATAGCATTTTTCAATGCTAATTCAACCAACATTGATTCAGCTTCACCAGACTCAGCTAACCCAAAATTAGGTCCCCATACACTCGTAGCCGAACTTTTTGACAAAAGATCTGACAAGGCGTCGGCTCTAGACACTTCCTTCAATGATACTTCTACCGTATTGTTCACCCTCCATTGACCAGGTTTAAATTTCTGTACCCCATCTTGATAATATGGCTCTTCTTGTTGATATATAGACAAATTAGTAGTCTTCAGATCTTCGTCTTTGATCCCAAATTCCTTCAATGACTTGATAATTTCATCAATTTTGCTGTTTACCTCTGCTACTGCCACATCCTTTTTATCATTAATCGAGCTTACAGTGGCACTGAAATTCGCCACCTCATTGGCACTCTTGGAATCAGCAGACCCTATCACGCGAATCACTTTTGCTTGTCCATTTTCCAACTTTCCCCAATCGATATCTGACCAAGGAAACAGATAAATCCCACCAAATATCATGACCATGCTTACAAGCGTCGTGAGGATTGTATTTTTCATTTTTGCAATTTCCTTTTTAGATATAGACCAATTAATAACAGTGGCAACCAAATTACTGAATATACAACTAGCCAAATTAATTTATTCGCCACTCCTCTCACAGACAACACCATTGCACGGACTGCTTCCTTAAATACCACTTGAGGTCTCCAATCGCTCGCGGGCACATATGGCAAACTATATTCATCCGTCGACATATACACACTCACAGGTACAGTATTTGCTGACTGTTCCATGTATTTTTGTTGTCCCTTAATTGAGTCAATTTGAGATTGCAAACTCACCAATTCTCTTTGCACGTTCAACAAATCAGCGACCTCAGTCGAGTTGTCCAGCAACTCTTCAAATTTAGCTTTAGTTTTAACCAAAGTAGCAAGTCTAGCCTCATAATCGTCATACTGATCAGTAATGTCGTTACCAAAGACCGATTCGCTAACCACTTTTACTCCCAAATCTCTAATTTGTTGAGCTACTTTTGCAAAGTCCTTTGCTGGAACACGAATCACTATTGACCCGCTTGCACTCTCTTCAGGTTGTGAAGATTCACTATTAGTCATATATCCACCAACACCGTTAGCAATTTCTTCAATCGCCATACTTGTTGCTTTTACATCATCAACTTTCATCGACAAGGTTGCTTGTCTCGAAACCATCCTGCCACCACCAGTCACTGGTAGTGGTGCTACGCTTGACTCTGATTTCATCATTGCAGGTTCCGCCACGGCATCTGTCGCGTAATTCATCATCACCCCACCCAAAGACGCTGGTGAACTTGTCACTCTAGCTGACATTGGATAATTAGTTGACCCCTTGAGCAAGAGAAATACCACCAACCCTCCCAAAACCACATTCACCCAATTAAGTTTTAGCCACTTGGTTATTTGCATATACATATTAGTATATCCGTCAATGCAAACCCCCGC
>CAZBFU010000044.1:0-4123 GCA_964491365.1 uncultured Pseudomonadales bacterium | reverse complement strand
AAAACCAAGTTGTCTTTGTCCAATCGAAAGAAGAAGGCGTCGGCTTCACTACCGCTATCAATGCGGCCATCGATACAGATATCAAATTCAATTACTGGTTAATAAAAACCCTTTAGTCAAGATAATTCTCATAATTGAGTAATTATTATTTCGGTAGCATTTTCCCGATAATAAATCTATCAACGATAAGAAAAAATAGCCTCAATTTTGGTCAATTCAAGAATAAATATTTTAGTTTATTATCTCTCAAGCTTAGACCTCTAGTACTAATACCAAATTACGGTCAAACTAATAATAATCTTTAAATAATTCATAATACTATTATCTATATCACCATGTCTTTTATAGTTTTTTGAGTAATTTTTTACTATGTAAATTAATTACTGGATATGATTTAGAGTATTAAAATATTGTTATCACTATAACAATCCAATTACGCTTCAAATAACTTACTTGACATCCCATCCAAAAAAACACAAATTAGTATGTAGTGACCAAAACAACCTACTTCTTGCTAGTGGCTATCGTCATTGCCATCGGAGTGGTTGTGTTTTTTATAATTTTTAAGCCTCAATCGAAATTCTCCACTACTCTTGAGCTAATTAACCCCCAAAACCAAGTGGATCCTCTACCAGACGATGTTCCAGACAATCTAGTAGCCGCGCCTACCCCTTTTCTTGTTTTACCAACTGGTAAACAAGAGTACTTAGTCCAAAGCAGTACCGATACCAAAATTGCTCTTAGTCGAATCGTTATGGACCCACTAAATATAGAAAAAGAAGATACTCAACAAATAACTGTGGAAACTAGATCTGATTCAATTATTGATAGTATTAGTGCAGAGTTTGAATCAGATAATGGTAAAACCCTAATTCCTCTCGCTTTTTATTCCGGTGACACAAAAAATGGTTTCTGGGTTGGTAAGTGGAAAGTTACTGATACAACCGACAAAATTTATCATCTCGTCTTCATTATTAAGTCCGCAGGTCAAGAATATAAAACTGATTTTCCTGTCCGATGAAACTAGCAATCTCCCTCATCATCTCAATATTCGTCCTTTGCTTTATTTACGTTCCCTCAGCCTTTGCAGTTTTCTGCGATCCACCCTTAACTGGAAACTGGTCCATTAACTCCAGTTGTGTTCAGTACGAAGATGTCAACGGCACTGCCAAAGGCGACGTCACAATTGAAGCCGGGACTACTGTTACGCTTCACAATAGTAAAAAATTCGTTTGGTATCCTGGTCAAAAAATAAATATCGCTACAGGTGGTCATATCATCATCAATCCAGGTGCACAGATGGACCAAAACTTTATCTGTGTTAAAGAAAGCGGCACTAATAGTAATTACCCTGCTTTTAAAAACGCCAATGATTCGCGTTATGGTACACAAGTATATTTAGGATTAGATCAAGCAACGGCTACAACTATCTCTGAAAGTACGCTTGATACTCAAATTGTCGGCAAATGGACTATGAGTAACTGTACAGGTTCAACTGTTACTGATTCAGCAGCCGCAGCAAATCATGGCACTATCACCCTAGGCTCAACAGGCACCACCACAACAGGTACTTGTTCTCCAGTTACTGGTGCTTGGGGCGCAGGTGCGACTGGCATGATTGGTAGTTCACTTGCTTTTGATGGTACTGATGATCACTTGAGCATGCCTAACAATCGCAGTAATGAAACTACGGCTACTTATGCTTTTTGGTACAAAGCCAATCGTGTTGGTAATGGTGGAGGTGGTGCTTTCTCCGCCTCACCCCTTTTTCATTCCAACCAAACCAATCAGGGTTTTTGGGTTGAATGGCGCAACAATGGCCTAATGCAATTGTACCTAGCCAATTCAGGAGGTTTAGTAAATGGCACCTTTACCACCACCACCGATACAACTAGTTGGCATCATGTGGCCTTTACTATCCAATCAGGCGGAATCGCGGCAATGTATTTTGATGGTCAATTCAAAGGATCGTTTGCCGCCGGAACTTGGAATAATTTTTCCGGAAACTTACTCGCTGGTACGGGTTCAATTGGCACCAACAATCAATCTGCATACAATCAATATTTCCAAGGTCAAATTGACGAGATTCGTTTCTATACTCGCACTCTTTCTGCCGCAGAAATTAGCAGTCTGGCAGGCTACCCCAATACGATCGGAAAATTCTGCGATTCAACTGCAGGATACAAACGCAGAGAGACTTTTCTGTCTAAAGACTATGTGGATTTAGGCACAACTGGTACAACTGCACTTGCTACTCCGTATCGCTGGTTCCTAAACAATGGTTTTGGAATTTCTAACACGACTACAGCAAATGGTCTTGGTGGTCGAGAAGAAAATGCCCCGTCTGCTCCAGCCCGCACGGTCGATGCTAGTGTAATTGTGTGTACTGGTAGTGGCAATCCCGCTTCTTGTGGCAGCGCCACCGCCCCTGCTGATGGTGGCAATCTGATTGCAGAAAATAAATTAGGAATCGGCACTACTCTTCCCTCTGATCCGGTCGAAATTAAAGGTGCCGACGGCACTTGGCTAGGTAGATTTGGCAATGCTACAAATTACCTAACCTTGTCTAGGAATCAACTCGCCTCCAATGGAACGGCTCTTAAACTAAATCACTCCAGCAGTGGCCATGTCTTTTTCAATATGGGTGGAGGCAAACTAGGTATAAATTCTTCTACCCCTGCATATACTGTCGAACTAAATGGTATAGCCAATACCAAAGCGGCCTATGATGCGACAGCTAATATTGCACAATACGATATTGGTGGAACCAAAATTGGTATTCGCACCTCACTCTCTACCACTAGTCGAATCTGTTCTGGCAACAGTAGTGCAGATTGTACCGGTACTGGAGGCACAGTCTTAAACGGTGGAACATATACACCATACGGTGGAGTTGTTAGATTCCGCAATGGCCCTCAATTTGCCCCCAACACACAACTTTTAAATTTCTATCCAGCAGGATATACCAATACCAATAGTGGCTTGGCCATGACTTGGGCAAATGGATCCACTCATGCCATTGGTGCTTATATTCACACCGATGCTTCCGGAGCCAATTTTGGCTTACTAAACAATGCTTACCAGTGGACTTTAATAAATTACAACACTGGTAGTTCTCAAATCGTCAACCGTTTTGGTATTGGTCAAACTAGTTTCGACACCGCCTGGATGGCGTTTCGAGCTAATCCAGGTAATTCAGGATCACAAAGCCCCAATGTCGCAGTGGGAGTTTATGGGGTTTCCCCACAAGTACTTGTCGAAAGTGCAGGTGTAACTGGTGTCACAGCTGAAAGTGGCAGCACAAGTTACAATGCGGGGTTTAAGTTTTTCAAATGGAATGGATCTGTCTACTCAACCGAATGGCAACTTTATGCTTTTGCAGGTAGTAATGATTTAATTTTATGGAATACAAGCTATGGCACTTATATCAGAATGTATCTCACCGAAGGTGACGTAGAATTTCATGGTCCTCCCGGTATTTTTCCAGGCAGAGCTACCACTGACGGCATCTGGTTTAGGCAAAACTCAACTGTAGATACATGGCTTAGAATCACAAAGTTTAACAACATTGGTACTTATCATGATTTGTATATAGGCTCTCTATATGCCAATGGAGCTAGTCGATTCGATATCGCCGAAGTTACACCTGTAAATCCCAGATTTGAATATGTACCCGGCACATTGGTCAGCATCGATAGTTCAGAAAATTTAAGACTGACTAAGTCTCATACAGACTATGACAATAAACTAGTTGGTATTGTTAGCCATCTCCTCACTGCCTCTATGGTAATAGGAGGAGAAACTGGTCCAGAAAGTCTCATCAATTTAAAAGACAAAAAACCAATAGCACTCGCAGGTAGAGTCATTACTTTAGTCAATCTAGACGGAGGGTCTATAAAAGCAGGCGATCCCATTACTTCTTCTAAGAAAGATGGTATAGGCATGAAGGCAAACAAAGCAGGTCAGGTCATTGCCCGATCTATGGACAACTTTGATGGTCATGAAACTAACTCAGCAGGTGTTAAACACATTATCTCAGGGTTAAAACAACGACTTGCAATGGAAAATATGAACGCCAAAGACAAGCAAGAACTAACCAATACAATTGCCATACTAGAAGCCG
>CAZBFU010000043.1:0-4238 GCA_964491365.1 uncultured Pseudomonadales bacterium | reverse complement strand
TTATCACAGCAATCCCATAGTAGTATAATTCCTCACATGACCGAAAATGCACAAAATTCACCTACATCACTGAATTTTGGATAGCCTTAGTTGTCTCACAAAACTAATACAGTTTACAAGAAAGTCTCTAAAAATTCTTCTGATGCAATTGTTTTACCGTACATTTTGGGAAAGGTGCTTTTAATTAGCAAATCTTGAATCTTTTGTCGAGTTTCGTCGTCAGTAGTTTCTACTAAGTCACTAAGAATCACAAAATTAAAGCCCTTAGCAAATCCACTAACGATAGATGCCATGACACAGCCATCGGTAAATATTCCTGTCATAACTATGTACCGAATTCCTCGTGCTTTTAGATATTTTATTAACTCTTCATTGGTAAAAGCGTCATAAGTATTTTTCTCAAATATTTTGTCTGTTTCAACAGGGAAGACCGTGTGAAATTGTTCATCAAAACCAGTGGTGTCTTCGGAATAATAATATGCCTGAGGATCTGTATAAAGTTCGTTCATATTATCTGGAAGATGCTCTTTGTTCCAAGGAGTGATTTTTGTGAAGATGATAGGTCCACCCACTTTGCCTCGATAAAGTGATAAGAAATCTCTTAATTTAGGTAGCATCTTCCTAATTTTGGAAAAGTGAATGTTCCATTCTGGAGTTTCACAATTTTCGTGAGCGCACGAGTTAACGGGATCTATCACCATCACTGCTGTATTCGCTCGATTCATCCCTGGATATAAGGCCATAAAGAATATTTATTTAAGTTTGGCGTAGAGATCGACAAAATTTCCAAATGGATCTTTGGCAATACAATATCGCTGTCCCCAAAAAGCATCCCAAGGTTCTTTCTCTACTGTAAAACCTTTTTCAACCAACATTTTTGCTTTTTCATTTAGCTCCTCGACGGTCTCAAATTCCAAAGCAAAACACGAATAACTTGCAGGAGTAGGTGCATGACCTGTTACAGAAGTAATCATGGCGACATCGTCGAGCATTAGTTTCGTTGCTTGATTTACACTTTCGATATGCGAGGCGTCTGGTTCACCTTTTTCAAATTCAAAACCCAAAATTTCATAGAAAAGTTTTGACTTGGCTATATCACTTGCGACAACTGCGACTGCGTTTAGTTTCATATTATTTAGTGTATTCTATTTCATATTCATAAGGATGCATCTGGCTTTCTGCTTTGTTTCCAATTCTAAACCAATATTCTTTATCAGTAATTCGGTTCTTCATCCAGCCATATCTTTCATCTCCCTGCGAACCTGCTCCTCCAGTTAAATACCAATCTTGTTTACCTTTGAAGTTAAACAACTCTATCGTTTTCTCGACACTAACAAGAGTTTCAAACTTATATATTATTTTGTTACAGGCAACACGGTAAGCTAACTGTTCAGTCGACAAAGTCTGGCATGGCTTGGTCATTTTTATCCCCATAAATTTTGACTGGGGGAGTATGGGCAGGTTAGCACTCATAAACATCATGGCAATGGCAATTAAACCTTTCAAAATCGCCCCGCTGACTACCAATAATAAAATTGGTACGATCGAGTCTGCCACCAAAGTTCGAGTCACAAGAGGTTGAATATCAAAAGTAGAAACTCGACGAGCAAAATTGTTCATGGGTGAGCTGACTTTCCATTTCCACATTTCATATAGAATCCCCAAATTGGCTATTACCCCTAAGAGACTAAAACCCACTATCAAACCCAAACCCATGATGTCGACATCGTCAAACCTTGCCGTCGCCATGCCCGCCACGAGCATTAATCCAAATCCCACCATGAAAGTCGTTTGATATCGCTTTTGACGAGTAATACTCTTCATCCGAGCTTGCATCATCTCAAGTGACTTCATTAAGTTATGTTAGCACTTCCTCGATATTCAATTTAGGTGAGTGGCTTGAGCTAATAAGCTCATACACTTTTTCCAAATCGGCATTTGGATCTAGCCACATCTCTTCATCACTTTTGGCAATGATTACAGGTAATCGATCGTGAATTTCTTTTGATTGTTCACTCGCAGCTCTGGTGATGATAGTTGTGGTTTGAAAATCAGCTCTATCTTCGTACAAGCCTGCCATGGCAAACAATTTTCCTCCTATACTAAATTTGAATGGTGTCTTCTTCTTGCCCTTGCCATTATCTTTGAATTCATAAAATTCACTGGCGACAATCAGACATCGCTGTGATCTCTGCCATGCATTTCTAAATGAAGGTTTTTCACGAATTGTTTCTGATCTTGCGTTAAAAGTGGGGAACTTTAAATCATCAAATTGCCTAATCCAGTTGGGAAGTAGTGACCATTCTCTAAAGATTAGTTTATTCGGTGAATTTCTAGAAATTGTCGGGATTTTTGAGTGTGGTTGAAAATGAGATTTTAACTCTTCTTCTCTTGGCTCACTCTCCACCCCAAAGCGTTCCTCCAAATCTGTCATGACGTAGTTGGTTACTCCAAAGACTCCACACATCTTTCTAATTTTACTTTACTTATTAATACTAATAAATTGACCCCTATTTCTATCTTCAGTCATCGCTTTTACGACTTCTACAAAATCTACCTTCATCGCTGCTTCTTCACCTTCTCGAGTCAAAGGATCTATCATCCACAAGTCTCCATCCAACATATATAAATTCACCAAGTGTGTGATAAATCGATGTCTTTCCTGATACTCTCGATTTCCTCTTTTCATCAAGTGGGGGATATGTGTCAATTTAACCGAAGCGATGAGCCATTTTCCTAGAGTTAATTCATTTTGCAGGTCTTCTTTGAATTGAACAGAATCAGCATCTTTAAATTCAAAGGTTCTTGCTTTCAAATTCAGATTTCTCAAAAATTGCGACATGCCTCGTGCATCAGAACCTATTTTAAGTAAGTATGTAGGCAAATACTCATTACTGTTAGGCTCGCCAAGTTGCACCACTAAATCGTCCACTGCTTTACCCTCGTCTTCTGGTTCTATGGAGTAGGGAATGGGGAAATTTAATTCGGGAAAGTTTAACACTGTATATCTCGCACTATACTTAGCCAATTTCACAAAATTTTCAAATACTTTCTCTGGACTTTCGTACAAAATCTCAAAAAAATTAAGAGTCTGAATTAGACTAGCAACACCACAAGTACTACTTTGAACTCGCTTGGGTAATTGGAAACTAAACTGCGAAAAGGCAATCTTTTTCAAATCCATCTTTCTATTTTACTCGAGAGGTCAAAAAAAGGCCTCCCGCAGAGGCGGGAGGCCAGTTGTGACGCGGTCGGCTATGCCAAGCCGTCGCGCTTGTCGTAGTAGCGCTTGATGCGCTCATACAACACCGGAGCGACATTCTCGAGGAGGTGCATGGACTTGACACGTCCCCATTCAGGGGGGTCTGCCACGGGTTCGCCGTAGTGAACCCCGGCCGAGCCTTCTGGCCCCAGCAGCAGGTAGCTGCTGTTGTCATCGGCGGCGGGAATGTATACCCACTCACCGAAGATGACCGGCATCTCCGGCACGCTTCCGTTAGCGCGATCGCTGATGATCCGCTGCCGGTACCCCTCGAGAGCGTCGAGGATCACTTGATCCTCAGGCGTCGGCTCGTATTCGTAAGGTCTTTCCTGACCTTTCGAAGATCCGCCCGTCGAAACAATGCGCCGTGTTCTCATGTGTTTTCCTTTCACTACACGGATTGTTGCAAATTATATAGGATATACCCAAATAATCAAGTATACTGGTACACAATGCGCTATTTAGCCTTGTTACGTGGAATTAATGTAGGTGGCAACAATCTCATCAAAATGGCAGACCTCAAAGCATGTTTTGAGAAAGCGGGTTTTACCAATGTCTCAACTTACATCCAAAGCGGGAATGTCATATTTGAAGATAAAGTGCAGGATCTCGAGATTCTCGAAACTAAGCTTGAACAAATTCTGGCAGAAAGATTTAACTACAAAGCCACAGTATTGGTCAGGTCAGCAAAACAAATGAGCGCCACAGTGATGTCATTCCCCAAAATATTTCACGACGATTCTTGGAAGCACAACGTCATTTTCCTCGGGGCAGATTTAGATCGACCTGATATTCTAAATCACTTTGATCCCAAACCAGATATTGAAGAAATCCATTATTCTCCGGGAGTCATTTATTGGTCTGCCAATCTAGACACGATTACCAAGTCCAATATGCTTAAATTAGCCACCAAAAAAGAGTACCAAAAAATGACTGTTCGAAATCAGAATACAACTCGAAAACTAGAACTATTAAT
>CAZBFU010000042.1:0-4363 GCA_964491365.1 uncultured Pseudomonadales bacterium | reverse complement strand
CCACCAATGGACATATTAATCGATTGAAGTGCTTTGATAGCTAATTCATGATTGGCTTGATCTAGGGTGAAAAGTTTGACACTGCCACCTAGAGAAAAGTTGGCTCGAAAATCTCCATCTTTGGGAATTCTTTCCATACAAAAAGTTTGATTACCGATGACGAGAACACGAAGGTCGTGAAGATAAGGTACAAATTTTTGCAGCATGATTCGTTTGGCTTTGGTTCCTGAAGCAATTTTCTGGGTTAGAAATAAATCAAACTCACCTTGGTTATGAAGCATGGTCACGCCAATTCCTTTACCGGTATCAATAGGCTTGGCGACTAGGGGGAAATTAAGATCGAGTGCCATCTGAGGAAGGAGAGAATAATTTTCACCAACTCTGGTATCTGGAACTAAGACCCCTGCTGAGGCAAGCTTGATCAAATCTGAAGTTTTGTTGATGGAATATTGCATGAGTTCAAGACTGTTGTCGAAAACTTTGATCCCACGTGATCTAGCATAGGCAATGATGGCGACAATTTTTTTGACAGAATATAAAACACCGCGAAGAATGAGGACATCTGGTTTGGTGGCGTCTAGTTGGGGAAGGCTGATTTGACCAGAAGTAATGTTTAGGTCGATGACGGTAGGGTCGAGAATAACTAAATTGTGGCCTAGTTTGGTGGCTTCTTCCTGAAGTCTTTGATTTTCGACACCAGAGAAAACGGAAGTGATGAGAGTCAGGTTCATGAGTTGAATTTTACTCGAGTTTGCGATGCTTTTGTGAGAAGAAGTTAAAATAAGAGCAGATGAGAATACTGATCGTAGAAGATGAAAAACGGATTGCGGCAAGTGTAAAGGAACTGCTCGAGGAACAAGCGTATGCGGTCGATGTGGTGTTTGATGGTGAGCAAGGATATGAAAAAGCACTTGGAGAAGAATATGACTTGTTGATTTTGGATTTGGGCTTACCAAATATGGATGGAGTAGAAATCTGTCGACAGCTACGTAATGAAAAAGTGAAGACTCCAATATTGATGTTGACCGCCCGAGGAGGAGTAGAACAAAAAGTGGCAGGACTGGATGCAGGAGCTGATGATTATCTGCCTAAACCTTTTGCAGGTGAAGAGTTGTTGGCAAGAGTGCGATCATTACTGCGACGAAATAATGGTGAATCAGCTGGAAAAATTGTGATTGATAGTTTGGTGATAGAACCACACTCGATGAGTGTATGGCGGGCAGGAAAACTGCTCAGTTTGACGGCGAAGGAATTCGCCTTGCTTAACTATTTGGCGATGAATAAAGGAAGAGTGGTTAATAAACAACAGATTTTGGATCATTGCTGGGATGAGAATTTGGATCCTTTTTCGAACGTGGTGGATGTCTATATTGGCTATTTGCGTAAGAAAATAGATAAAGCTTTTGTCGATGAAAATTCTTTGATCACGACTATTAAAGGAGTGGGATATAAATTGAATGAATAGATTTGAGAAGGCACGTCTGGAACTTGCTGTTCGCTACACATTTTTGAGCGCCTTCATGTTGGTACTTTTTACCGTGGCAGCCTTGATGGCGGAGACTCGTGCCTTTGATTTGATAGAAGAAGCTTTGGGGGATCCGATCAATCGACCAGCATTAACAGCCCTGTTGACTAGAAGACTTGATCAGTTTGAAGCTGATTTTGCCAGAAGATTGATGTTGTTTGATGGGATTTTGTTAATTTGTTCTGGCATTGGAAGTTATTACTTAGCTGGTAAGACTTTAAAACCGATTGAAAGAATGGTGGAAGAACAGAAAGAATTTGCCGCTGAGGCTTCACATGAATTAAAAACACCATTGGCGATCTTGCAACTGGAAACTGAGGCGCTCATGAGACAACACTTAAACGATAAGGCAAAAGCGAAGGTGCAAATTTTGTCTGATGAGGTGGGGAGAATGTCACGCCTGGTGGAAAGACTTACGGCATGGATTCGACCAAAACAACAAGTAGCTTTGGAAAAAATTGACCTCTCTGAATTAGCAGCAAAGGTAATTGCACCATTGGAAACTTATTGGGAAAACCAAAAAGGGGTGAAAATTGATTTTGTGTCTGAGTCTGGGACTAAAGTGATGGCAAATCAAGATGAACTAAAACAAATTTTGATGATCTTGGTCGATAATGCCTGCAAGTATTCTAAAGATGGCGGAGCTGTCAGTATTGGTTCGGATGTGAGTGGACTGTATGTGCGAATTAGAGTCAGAGATCAGGGTGAAGGAATTGCTAAGGCTGATCTTAATCGAATCTTTGAACGATACTATCGAGGTCGAACTAAGCAAAAAGGGATGGGTTTGGGACTGCCGATTGCCAAAAAACTACTGACAAACATGAAGGGAAAAATACGAGTGGAGAGTGAATTGGGCAAGGGAACCATGGTAGAGGTGCTACTGCCCTTGGCTTCTTAGGATCTTCTTAGGATGTGAGGGTTAAACTTCTAGATAGTTATCAGTTATTGATAAACCTATGACAAACAAACAATTAATGACTGTGGTCGCAACCGGAGTAATGATGATGGGAAGTGGAAAAGTAGCTTTGGCTGAAGAGACAAATTCTAAAGCGCAAATGAAGACGCAGCTACTTGAACAAAGATCAAAGAACAAAGAAGTTCGAGATCAAATTGTAGAGAATCGATGCGACGTGGCATATACCAGAATTGATGCCAGACTGAAAAATTATGCCTTGAGGAAAGATAACCATATTGGTTATTACCAACAGGCAAGACTTCGTTGGCAAGCTTTGCTGGAAATGGCCGAAAAGAATGGAAAAGACGTAAGTGAGCTTAAAAAAGACCTAATCGAATTTGATGTCATGTTGAACGCCACCTCGAATCAATATGCAGCATTTGCAACTACGTTGGAGGAAGCAAAAACGGCTGACTGTGGGGATAGTAATGGAGTCTTCAAAGGTCTAGTCGATGAGAGCAAGACTGAACTTAAATTATTTAGAGAGAAAGTAGCTGGTTTGAAGAGCTTTGTGGAGTCACAAATCAAACCTGACTTGAAGGCATTGAATAGCTAAAAATAATACATTGAGAATCGGGCAGGCAGCACCTGCCCTTTTTGGATTTAGAATAAAATTGAATATGAAGAATAAAATATTAATCGTATTATGTGCACTGATTTTAAGTGCTTGTACTATGCCTAGTAAAAACAAACCTATACAAACCCAACCTTTGCCGGTTGAGACTCAAATTGAGGGTATGGTGAGCCCTACGAGTATGCCGACCAGGGTGATCTTGACTGGAACTTTTGACGAAGAATTGGAAAAGGAATTAAAGAGTTTGGAGATGGAAATGAAGAAACTTGATGATGGAGATTTTGCGGGGACTGAACTTGATGGTCTTGAGAGCAACTAGCTAACTTTGCTATAGTGGAATAGATGTACAAAAAAATTTTCATATTAGGTTTGATAGTCTTGGTGTTAGCTTTACCGGTTCGAGTGTTGGCGGTAGAAGCAAAAACGGCTACCGGTAGTGCCAATAATACTGGAGCAAGTTGTGTTCGTACTCAAGCAAAACTGATTAAGAGTAGTGACAGAATCAAAGCTAATAGATCACTGAGAGCGGCATTTTGGAAAGCACGAATGGAACGATGGGCTGCAATCGTGAAAACTGCAAAAGAATGGGGTTTGAACACGACTAAGTTTGAAGCAGATATGGTGACAGCTGAAGAAAAATATAATAAAGCATTGGAATCGGTGAACACCCTGGTCGGTAAGATTGACACTTTGAGGGCAAGTGATTGTTCACAAAAAGAATACAAAACAAATTTGGTAGAAATGAGAAATTATCATCGTAATACCGTGATGAGTGCTTTTGAAAGTTTTAGGGTCTATCTAAGAGACACGGTCAAAGTTGATTTGTCGACGCTCCTTAAAGAAGCAAAAGCAGTTAATAAGAAATAACATCAAAAATAGCAATGTCTAAAAAAATAACAAAAAACAGCAACAATTTATTAATGGCAGCATTATTGGTTTTGCTCGCGGTTGGTCTGTATTTGCATTCAGAAACTATGCTATCTAATTTAGAGGATCAGAAAGTGTTGGGCTCGTGGACGACCACTGGAGAAGTGAAAATGGAAAGATTGGATAAGGAACTTGAAAAGGAAGTGAAAGCACTTGAGATTTACACCAAATCTAAGTTTGGTGAATTTACGACTGAGTTCTTGTCCGAAAAAGAGCTGGGAATGTAAGAGAGAATGTCCTATAATAGAAGGATGCGAATTGCAGTGGGATTATCTGGTGGAGTCGATAGCAGCGTAGCGGCTAAACTGCTGGTGGATGCAGGCCATGAGGTGGTGGGAGTTCACCTGGTGTGTTGGCCACCAAAAAGTGAAGTGGAAAAGGA
>CAZBFU010000041.1:1249-4462 GCA_964491365.1 uncultured Pseudomonadales bacterium | reverse complement strand
TAGACTGACCTAGAATTACTAAATGTTCCTCTCCTCCCGTGGTATCTATTTCAGAGAATAGAATCGTAAATCCTGCTTTTTCGACAAGTTGTAGATTCTTTTGGGCACCATAATGACTCCAATACATTTCTGTTCCACAAAAGTTATCTTCTTTGCCCTCCCAATCATTTGCACCCATTGTGATGAGTAAATATCCGTCAGAAGTGAGAAATGATCTAAATATTTTTAACAACTGTTCGTGATTTTCTCTAGGTGTGTGAAATATGGCATAGAATGAGACAACTGCTTGCACTTGATACTCGTTTGCTTTCAATTCAGACATGTCTTTGACTTCGTAATCTGCTTCTGGTACAAATTTTTTACTAAGTCTATTTGGGCTTGGGAGATATCTATTCCCTCAACTTTCATCCCTTTTGTGATCAAATAACGATCGACTGGCCTCCCAGCTCCGCACCCAACATCTAGTATCTTTGAGTTAGGTTGTAATAATTCAACCAATTTTGAAAGCTGTCTTTCGTTTTTGAATTGATCCCTAAATACAGAAGAGTAGTTTTTAGCAGCGATATTGTACCCAGTTTTGACTTTTTGGTTCATGTTCATAGCATTAATTATTACATTAACGAGAGTAAAATGATTTTATGAGTATGCAGAAGTTTAATTTAGATCAGCACGTCAAAGAAGAACACAAGCTATCCCCTATTTCTACATATCTAAAAGAAATTGTATATGGCGGTAATGACGGGATAATCACTACATTTGCGGTAGTAGCTGGCTTTGCTGGCGCGCAAGCAGACCCCGCAACTCGCCTACCAGTATTTGCCGTACTCTTGTTTGGCTTTGCAAACCTTTTTGCTGATGCAGTATCGATGGCATTAGGAAACTTTATGTCTACAAGATCTGAAAAAGATGTATATAGACGCATTAAAGCTGGTGAAACCCATGAAATTGCTCATAAACCAGAATATGAAGAGTATGAAACAAAAGAGATATTAATACAAAAAGGATTTACACCTAATCAGGCTGATGATTTAGTGGCAATTTACAAAACTAATCCTGAATACTGGACAGATTTTATGATGAACCACGAACTTTCGCTTCCAAATCCAGAAGGAGAAAATTCGATGTTTATGTCTTTGATGACATTTATCTCCTTTATTATTTTTGGTTTGATTCCATTGTTACCTTACATATTATTGTCAGGAGAGAACTTGTTTAGCTTATCAATTGTTTTTACATTTCTAGCCTTAACTGCTTTAGGAGTCATTAGGTGGAGAGTGGGAATGCAAAGTTTTTGGAGAGGAATTGGTGAGACCTTGCTTCTTGGCTTGATATCCACTTTAACGGCATATTTTGTAGGTGTTGCTTTTAAAGCTTAAATTTTTGATAGGATTGAAGATATGATATTAAACTTTTGGTTATTTCTTGTATATCTTGCTCTGGTTTCCTTGGTAGATGTAATTTCGTATGCGATGTTTGGATATGTCAAAGAAATTTCAAAAATTGTTAAGACTCGTTTTGTATTAACGGTCGTATATTTTGGCATCATTACTTTTCTATCTAAATTCATTAGCCTAAACTCTTTTTACTTATTAAATATTGCTTTCGTAGCTCTTCAGTTCAAGATTCTAAAGGTTAAGTATCACTTACAGAATTGGAAGAAACTATTGCTGGCAAGTGTTATTTCTCAAATAGTCATCTTCAATGTTTTTGGCGTAGTGGTTCCTTTTGTGGCTGATCTGGTGCGCTAGTGGTAGAATTCTGCTTAAAATGGAACGAGCAAGAAAAAATGATCCTGAAGTGTCCAAGGAATTGCTCCAAATAATTGCCAAGTACCTAAACTTGTCAAATGCTGAAAAGATTCTTTTTATCCAAGACTGGGATGAAGAGCAAGCTGATGATGACTACTTAGGTGTTTCGTTAGGTGATAGATATGACGATGCCTCAAGACTTTATCTTTATGCTCTTGAATGTCCTGTAATGGTCAATCTGACGGTAGAACAACGTGTTTGGGTCTTACTACTAGAGAGACTAAATAAATTGACACCTATAGAAGTTGGCGTCATAGAACACTTTGCTTCGTTGTTAAACATGGCCGATGAACTTAGTGCCATTAAAGTAACTAATCTTTATCATGAGCTCAATGCAGAAGCTGCGGGATGTACCTTAATTGAGTTGATGTACACGATAGATTTTTTACTTGGAGTGGTTAATGGCGAAACTGCATGTGTTCAAGCAAAGGATTCAGTGCTGCCTCGCTTAAGCAAATCAAAAGATTCTCGTCGTTTAGGTAGAGTCCGAGAATTAATAAAATTCATTAATACTTTAACTCGTGGCTATACAATTGATGGTGGGGCTATAGGTGAATACCCTGCCTTTTTATTGGATAAGTAAATTAATGAAAAGTACAACTCTATTCTCACTCGCACTCGGTCAAGCATTGGTGGCTACATTGGGTAGTCTTTATTTTTCAGAAGTGCTCAAATTTCCACCCTGTGTACTTTGTTGGTATCAGCGAATATGTATGTATCCATTGATACTTATTCTTGGGGCTGGAATTGTGACAAATGACAAAAAAGTTATTTGGTATACTCTCCCACTTGCTTCAGTCGGATGGATAATTGCTTTGTACCATAATTTACTCTATTACAAGATATTGCCTGAATCTGTTGCACCTTGTGTCAATGGTGTTTCGTGTACGACCAAATTTGTAGAATATTTTGGATTTGTGACCATACCACTCTTGTCTTGGATTGCCTTTAGTTTTATTCTGGGTCTTCTAGTAGCTGCCAAAAGAGCCAAGGATTAGAGCCATTTGTGTTAAAATTGAACCTTAATTGCGGGTGTCGTATACCGGTAATACCTCAGCTTTCCAAGCTGATGAAAGGGGTCCGACTCCCCTCACCCGCTCCAACTTGTTTGTTAAAATCGAGAATGTGATTGAAACTTGGATTAAATCTCGAAACAACCAGAAACTTAAGACTTTTATTTACAATCAGAGAGAAAAAAAGGCATTAATTGTAGTTTGTCATGGTTTTAGTGGATCAAGTTCTGGTGCTTTTTACCCTACTTTATGTGAGGAATTGGCCAAAAATTACATGGTGGTGCGATTTGATTTTCGGGGACAAGGCGAGAGTGAAGGAAGTTTTTATGATTCTTGCCTGACTAACGAATTTGAAGATCTAGATTGTGTGGTGAATTTTATGAAGGAAAATT
>CAZBFU010000041.1:0-1149 GCA_964491365.1 uncultured Pseudomonadales bacterium | reverse complement strand
ATTATGCCTATAACTCCATCAAAAATGATAATACTAAAAGGAGCTGACCATACCTACAATTATGAAACTGGAAGTTCGAGGATACTGGAATTAGCGGAAATTTTGAAAAACTGGCTCAAAGAAAATCTGCTGGTTCGATAAGTTTATTGTCTGCTTGTGGATCTTGAATCTTCATATCTAGGGCAAGTGCTACTCTTCTGACCGTATTGATGAAATGATCTATTACTGGCTGACTAGTTCCAAACTTTAGAAATGTTCTGAAACATCCATATTCTGGTTGATATTCAAAAGAAATTTGATGTTGTGAATTTCGATTTATAGTGAATTTTTGGACTTGACCATCAACTAGGTCAATAAAGCTATCAGGGAATTTTTTGTCTAAAATCGGCTTGAGTTCGATTTGTTTAAAAGAATGTTTAGAATTATTTCGATAGAGATTTAAATCAAAGCTCATTGTAGGATTAATTATAAATGAAACTTATCTATAACTTAATTGGACTCTTGGTTTTGTTGCTAGGATACCTCTTGATAGTTGCTAAAGATAATTTGAAGTTCATTGAACAAACACCTAATGTCCTTGAAAATAGATTCACTAAGTTTCCTGAAGGGTCGGTAAAAGTTCGCGATGTGATCGACGGAGACACTATTGAATTAGAAAGTGGCGACAAGGTGCGTTACATTGGGATCAATACGCCAGAGACAGTAGATCCTAGGCGAGGAGTTCAGTGCTTCGGCAAAGAAGCTTCGAAGCGGAATAAAGAATTAGTCTTGGGGGTGCCTGTCTATTTGGAGAAAGATATTTCTGAAGAAGATAAATATGGTCGCCTTCTTCGAAATGTGTTTCTAGATGATCCGCGGGCAACTACTTCGGCAAGGATGGTGGGGGCTTTGTTAGTGCAAGGAGGATACGCAGCTGTTAGCACCTATCCTCCAGATATTAAGTACAAAGATCAGCTTCTGAAATTACAAAAAGAAGCGATAGACGGCAAAATTGGTCTTTGGGGTGAGTGTAATGTGAAACTAAAGTAGTAAAATAGGGCAGATGTCCTGGTAGCTCAGCTGGATAGAGCAACTGCCTTCTAAGCAGTAGGTCCCGCGTTCGAGTCGCGGCCAGGACACAAATTTAATCAAGCCAGCTGGATAGAGCAT
>CAZBFU010000040.1:1842-4510 GCA_964491365.1 uncultured Pseudomonadales bacterium | reverse complement strand
AATTTTCAATTATTAATTAATCAGTTAATTACTAATTTAGTTAATATTATGAAAAACAAAGAACAAGAAAAAAATCAGACTGGTGTAGGGGTTAGACAAGTGGCAGCAGCACTAATGGGGGCAGTGACAGGGGCAGGATTGGTGGCAGGAGCAGTAGCCTTGCATACCAGTAAAGGAAAAAAGGTGGTTAAGGATTTGGAGAAAGCAGCAAACGACGGAGTCGAAAAAGGTAAAAAGGTAGTAGAGAATATTGAAAATGCAGTTATTGTTGGTGCTGATAAGGGAAAAGCAGTTGTTGAAAAAATAAAAGAAGTTGTCTCTGAAGGTAAAAAAGAAGGCAAAAAGACGGTAAGAGAAGTGAAGAAAAGCGCTAGTAAAGTAGCCAAAAAGATGAAGTAGGTTTTTAGTAAATAAAAGACTAAAAATGATTAATATAATATTGTTGTTAGTTTTGGGTTCTGGATTTGCATATGCATCGAAGTTTAATTCGATGTTGGTAACGGTATATATGGGACCATATACCGTTTCATCTGTGCCATTATTTTATGTAATTGTGGGAAGTATGTTGGCGGGAGTGATATTTGCTTTTTTGGTGCAAATTATAAAGAATACGACCAGTTTTTTTGAGTTACGAAGCAAGAGTGTAGAAATAAAAAAGCTTCAGGATGAGGTGTTATTACTTACCAAAAGAATCCATCAACTGGAAATCGAGAACGAACGATTGAAACACGCAGAACCGATTGAGGTTGATGAAAATGCGTTATGAAATCTTGGCTTGGGAGAATATACAGAAAGCTGGATATGCCAAAGGATTTGCAGCTTAATATCATGAGAGTGATGCAAGATAAGTTTTTGGTGGGAGTGACGGGAGTGATCTTGAATGAAAAGAAAGAAATACTACTTTTTAAGCATAATTATCGAGCTCATCCTTGGAGTTTGCCAGGTGGTTATTTAAAAAAAGGTGAACATCCGAGTGAGGGATTGGAGAGAGAAATTTTGGAAGAATCTGGATTAGTTGTTAGTGTAGATGAAGCTTTGAAAATTAGAACAGATAGGGAGACAGCGAGACTTGATTTGTGTTATGTGGGAGTAATTATTGGTGGAGATTTTAAACCATCAGCTGAGGTGTCTGAATATGGATTCTTTGATATTGATAGTATGCCGCTGTTAAGAAAAAACCAACTATTTTTGATTGATTTAGCGTTAAAGTAACTTGGTGATAGAATTTGACAGTGATTAATACTCTTGGCAAGGAAATAATATCTGATCAAGATGTGATTGAGTTTTTACTTGAGACAGTGAAATTATTGGAAGAGAGACTTGGAAAGGTTAAGGATTTAGAAATTCAAGAGGTTAGAGAGAGTATGGCACCGGCAATTGATCTGATTAGTACTTGTAAGAACTTGGCTAAAAAACTACAAAATAAAATTGTATTGAGTAAAGAAGAAAATGATAAATTGAGGGATCTGATTTTGACCACTAAGAAACATATAGAAATGGGGATAGTGGAAGGTACAACTGAAGGTATCGAGGAATATCTAAAAGTTTTGAAGTAAAACTAGAATTTAACTGTTGTTTTTTTGGAGTGACTGGCGAAGGATATTGACAAGAGTATTGCCAATAAATGAATAAGCTATTAGGGCGAATATGGCTGAGAAATCTATGGTTAGACTTGGGGCGATATCGGGAGTGGGGAACATACCTTGAAAGGGAGAGAGGATGGGTCGGGTAGTGTTGTAAACCCAAACAACAAATGGTGCAGCGGTAGAAGCACCAAATAATTTAAGAATGATTTGTAAGCTTAATAAACTGACAATAATGTCGGTGACTAAGCTGACTATTTTGACAAGAAAGTTTGAGCCAAACATACGATGTGACTTATATTATATGCAGAATTGTCAACTTGTACAGTATTGGTATGAGTTATAATAATTGGATGGAAACTAAACTGAACCCATACATAAATTTTAAAGGTGATACAAAAAAAGCGATGGAGTTTTATAAGAGTGTGTTTGGAGGACATCTCGACATGACTACTTATAAAGCGGCTGGTGTACCTTGTGACCCAAGTGAATTGGACAATATCATGCATGCGATGTTGGTGACCGATGAGGGACTGACATTGATGGCAGCTGATACACCAACTGGCATGGAGTACAAGCCTGGGACAAATGTGAGTATGTCGCTAAGTGGAGAAGATGAAAAATTACTAAGATCGTTTTGGGACAAATTATCAGCAGGGGCGAACTTGGAGCAACCTTTGGTGAAGGCACCTTGGGGTGACACTTTTGGTATGCTTTCTGATAAATTTGGTGTTCATTGGATGGTGAATATTACGGCAAAAAAAGCCTAAATGTTGTTTTGGGTATAGACTTTAATCATGACTAAAAACCCGCTGTTGAACTCGTTATGTGCTTCGTTGTACATCATCGCGATTGCTAGTTTTATGTTTTTTGGCAATAATTTGTTTGGAAAAGAAGATAATTTCTTGATGCCGGTGGCGATGTTGTCTTTGTTGACTCTCTCGGTGACAGTGATGGGATACCTATTTATGTACCAGCCTATCTTGATGTTGGTGGATGGTCAAAAGAAAAAGGCGGTTAGTTTTTTCTTGCAGACTGTGGCGGCATTTGCGGTACAAACATTAATAGTGTTTGGAATTCTGATT
>CAZBFU010000040.1:0-1742 GCA_964491365.1 uncultured Pseudomonadales bacterium | reverse complement strand
TTGGATTAATGATGTTTTATGTTTTTGCTAAGTCAAAGAGTATATTGTCTAGGAAGGAAGGTTTGATACTGTTGTCCATTTACTTAATTTTTATATGGACTGAAATTTCGATACATTAATAATTAGAAAAAAGATGATAAACAAACTAAAAGCCCGTTTTGAGAAGAATACAAACCTACATTCGAAAATAAAATGGGAAGAAGTGGAAAATAAATTAAGCAAGAGTCCTGCAAAAATGAAGGCAGTTGTGTGGATGGAGGAGACTGGCGGCGAACCTGCAGTAATAGGGATGGATGAGAAGACTGGTGAAATTTTGATTGCTGATTGTAGTGTAGAGAGCCCATCTGGTAGAAGAAGCTGGTGCTATGACAAAGAGGCATGGGTGGCTAGAAAAGAAAATAAACCAAAATCTAACGCTGTAGAAGAAGCCGCGAAAGTGGGTATTGAACTAATGACTGAAGATGAATATAGGAAGCTACAGAGCAACGTAAAGTTAGATTTGAAATCTTCGAGTTGGTTGAAAACACCAGATGCAATTAGAAAGTTGGGTGGGGCAATATTTGCAGATCGTAGATATGACTGTGTATTTGTTTACCACAATGGTGCTGACTCTTACTATGCCGCGAGGGGTTTTAGAGGAATTCTAAGGGTGTAATAGTTTGACTGCCCAAATGTAATAGTATTTTTGTAGTTTATGGTCGCTGAGGTCGTTGATTCTTTGAAAAGCCAAACCTTTGAACTCCTCGACACCTACTCCCTCCCAAACAGTGTCCATGATTTCACGGTAAAAATGTCCCCATTCAATATTGTTTGGGTCAACTTTTTGGGCACCTTCACCCCAAGAATCTTGACCACCTTTGTACCAAAATCTGGCAATCGGTCTAGGCAGATTAAAAATGAGGAGAACACTATCTTTGAGGAGGGAACTTGTACCGCTTAAGTTTCCCGTACTTTCGAGAAATGCTCTGGCTGATTCACCTTGTTTAATACTAAATTGAGGGAGGTCATAGCCTCTTTTAATCATTTTATTGGCGATTTCTGGAGTAAATGCTTTGGAGCCTTTATCAGAGTTATAGTTTTTGAACAATTCAAGAATGTGTGCTTGGAAAGAGAGTGAGATTTCTCGCGCTGATTGTTTGGTGAGGTCGATGAGATGTTTTATAGATGCTGAGACGTCTGGATCAGTTTCAACGGGGACATCGATAGCTGCAAGTTTTTTCTGCCTTTCTATTTCTAAGTGTGTTGGTTTTGGAGGAGTTTCGTCACTTACAACTTGGTTTAATTGATTCGAATCTCTAATACCAAGATATTTTCCTACTTTTTTAGCTTGTTGTTCTGTTAGAGAAGGTTCCATCTTAGAAGAGCTTGGATTTGGGAGGCTTGTGAGTGAACTTCCAGTAACCTACAACAAGAGGGGTAACGAATGTAAGTAGGTAATATAGATAAACATCTGGTTTGTAGTAATTGGTGGAGTGGAATAGGAGAACTATAAATAAATAATCCATAACTACTGCGATTACTGTCCAGAATAAACCTACACCAAAATAACACATTAATTCAGCTCTCTTTATCTTGTTGAATAATACCCACACCATTAAAGCTAGACCAAGTGGTGCGATATAAAAGCCAATTTGGTCTGCAGGGAGAATTGGAAAAAGGAGGATACCTAAAACATAACCTGTTATCCAGAGGATAAAACCCCAGATGAGATTGCTCTTAACGATTTCTTTGGTGGGCATAAG
>CAZBFU010000039.1:0-4563 GCA_964491365.1 uncultured Pseudomonadales bacterium | reverse complement strand
AGGTACAATATAGGCATGGATCGTCACCAACAACTTGCTAACCTGCTTTTTCCCAGTACTACCCAAACCGTAGCGGATTTTGAAAAAATCTACCCACCTCGTAATTTGCCAGAAGGCGCATTTGTTACCCGTATTGCTCCTAGCCCTACTGGTTTTTTTCATATTGGTACCCTTAGTACAGCTCTTATATCAGAGCGACTCGCTCATCAGAGTGGGGGAGTCTTTTTTCTTCGCCTCGAAGATACAGATCAAAAACGACTAGTCGAAGGATCGGTCGATTTGATTGTCTCAGCTCTAGAAAAATATCTTAAAGTCGACGAGGGACAAACTCATGCCGGTGAAGTGGGTGAGTATGGACCATATACTCAAAGTGCTAGAAAACATATTTATGATTGTTTTATCAAAGACCTCATTGCCAAAGGTCACGCCTATCCCTGTTTTGCCACCAAAGAAGAATTGGGAAAAATCCATGATCAACAAACAGCAAATAAACAAATTCCAGGTATTTATGGTGAGTTTGTTCTATGGCGCGATCGCTCACTTGAAGAAATAAAGACTCAACTTGATCAGTCGATACCTTTTGTCATTCGCCTCAGATCAACCGGTGATCCAGACAAAAAATTCAAATTCAAAGATTTAGCCAAAGGTGAAATTGAATTTCCCCAAAACCATCTCGATGCCGTCCTGATTAAATCAGACGGATATCCTACTTATCATTTTGCTCATTTAGTTGACGATTATTTGATGCGAGTTACCCACGTCATTCGCACCGATGAATGGCTTTCTTCACTACCTTTACATCTTGAACTATTTCACAAAGCGGGTTTCACTCCACCAAAGTATTTACATGCCTCACCTGTCCAAAAAATGGACGGCACAAGCCGTCGAAAACTAAGTAAGCGCAAAGATCCCGAGGCTAGTATTGCTTATTACTGGCAAGAAGGTTATCCGACTTTGTCTCTACCTGAGTACCTCATTAATCTAAGTAACTCAAATTTCCAAAACTGGCGAGCTGCCAATCCTCGCTTACCTCTATTCGAGTATCCATATCAGATAAAAGGATTACAACATCAGTCTGGAGCTTTGCTTGATTTGATCAAATTAGAATCGGTCGCCAAAGATGTCATCTCGAGAATGAATTCTCAAGAAATATATGATGAAGCTCTAGCGTGGGCAAATGAATATGACCCTCTTTTGGCTAAATTACTATCAGACGATGTCGATTATGCTCTGAAAATCTTCAACATCGAACGATCTGGCGGTAAACCTCGTAAAGATCTCGCCAAGTGGTCACAGCTCCATCACGAAATTGGCTTTTTTTACAACGAACTGTTTGAACCATTGCAAATAGTATTAGATGAAGACCTCAAGAAACACAGCCAGTTACTCATCAACACTTTCTTAAATCTCTATCAAGGTAGTGAGTCCAAAGAAGATTGGCTTCAGATTATGACTAAAGTAGGTGAAGCTTTGCATTTCGCACCCTCCAAAAAAGAGTTTGACTTAAATCCTGATAAGTATCAGGGTCATTTGGGTACTACCGCTCAAATCATGCGGACACTTTTGACTGGTCGCAATCAAACCCCTGATCTCTATGAAGTCATGCAAGTCCTAGGCATCGAAAAAATTACCAAACGTCTTCAAAAACATGTCTAGTCTACCGCAAGAGTTTATCTCCAAGATTCAATTTTTCTTCCCAGCTCAATACGGCTCGAAAGTAACTGGATTCACTCCACGCCCTGTCAGTCTTCGTCCCAATTTACTAAAAGTTTCCGACTCTCAACTTGAAGAAATTTTGACTAAGCTTGAGGTTAATTTCACAAAATTTCCTAATTTAGAACATTGTTATCAAGTTCCCCAACTAGAAAAAGAAAAGCTAACCAAGAGTCAAGAATACAATGACGGTCTCTTCTACATCCAAAGTATTTCCAGTATGTTGCCAGCGCTTGTTCTGGATCCACAAGAAGGGGAGAACATCCTCGATCTCTGTGCTGCTCCTGGTAGTAAAACCACTCAAATAGCCGCTCTAATGAAGAATACTGGCAAAATTCTTGCCAACGATATCTCTCGAGAACGAATCTATCGATTGAAGGGAAATTTGCGCATTCAAGGCGTGACCAATACTCACGTCATCCAAAAACCAGGTCAGAAAGTATGGCAGAAGTTTCCTGAGATTTTCGATCGTGTTTTGCTTGACGCGCCATGTTCTCTAGAAGGTCGATTCCAAGAAGGAGATGTCGAAAGCATCAGTAGTTGGTCACCCAAAGAAGTCTTCAAACTCTCTCAACGTCAAAAATGGTTATTACGCTCTGCTTTCAGTAGTGTAAAGCCAGGAGGGTTGTTAATTTACTCAACCTGCACTCTCTCTCCAGAAGAAAATGAAGAGGTAGTCGCTTGGCTCCTTGCTACAGAAAGTGGCAAGGCTACCCTCGAAGAAGTTTCTTTAGACAAAATCCCCATGGTCGATGGTTTGGTAAAAACATCTCAAGATTTACCCTCTACATTAGCCCTAACCAAAAGAATCTTCCCAGATGGGAACTTTGAGGGTTTTTTCGTGGCTAAAATCAGAAAAACATCATCCTCAGTCGATTTAACTAAATTACAACTAGATTTAGCCAACCCTCGTGAGCGCAAACCTCAGCGACCATCTTTTCTGAAGCGGCGTTAGCATGATATAATTCGAAAGTCCCATTTTTAAGGATTTAATTGATATCCCCGTCTTTATGAAGATCAAGAATATTGCTGTCATTGCTCACGTCGACCATGGCAAGACCACACTCATCGACGCCCTACTCAAACAGTCTCACGTTTTTCGTGATAACCAGGCTGAAATGTCTCAGACCACGATTCTTGATAGTAACGACCTAGAACGAGAACGCGGTATCACCATTCTGGCCAAAAATACGGCTATCCACTACAAAGACTACAAAATTAATATCATCGATACCCCAGGTCACGCAGACTTCTCAGGTGAAGTTGAACGTACTTTGGGTATGGCTGATGGTGCTCTCTTGATCATCGACGCACAAGAAGGCCCTATGCCTCAAACACGTTTCGTGCTCAAGCGAGCCTTTGAATTGAACCTCAAAATCATTGTCGTCATCAACAAAATCGATAAGCCCTTCGCTAGATTCAAAGAAGTCATCAACAAGACGCACGATCTATTCTTGGAACTTGCCACCAAAGACGAGCAGCTAGAATTCCCAGTCCTCTACGCCATCGGTCGTGATGGAAAGGCTTTTGATTATCTTCCCACAGACTTTACTACCCCTGGTGATATCCAACCACTCCTTGAAGCCATTCTCACCCACATTCCTGATCCCAAAAATGCTGGCGAAGGACCATTCAAAATGTTAATTTCTTCCCTCGATTACGACGCCCATCAAGGACGCCTAGTCATTGGCAAAATATATCGAGGGGCTATCAAGGCAGGAGACAAGATTATTCTTTCTGCTAATAACAAATCGTACACCGTCGAAAAAGTTTTATTGTCCGATGGACTTCATCGAGTAGAAGTTGATCAAGCTGATGCTGGTGATATTACCGCTCTTTTTGGAATTTCAGATGGCAAGATAGGGGACACTATTTCTAATAGTGCCGATCTTGAAGCTCTTCCAGCTCCCAAACTCTCAGAACCAACTCTCCACATGACTATTGGTTCAAACACTTCTCCCTTTGCTGGAAAAGAAGGTCAATTCACCACTTCGAGACAAATCGAAGAGAGACTCATGCGTGAGCTTGAAACCAATCTTTCCCTCAAGGTCGAAAGACTAGATAACGGTAAATTCAAAGTCAGTGGTAAAGGTGAACTTCACCTATCGGTTCTTCTCGAAAATATGCGTCGTGGCGGTTATGAAATGGAAGTAGGTAAACCTGAAGTGATCATCACTCTTATCAATGGCGTCCACCACGAGCCTCTTGAAGAAGTCGATATCATTGCTCCCAAAGAATATTTAGGCACCATCACGCAGGAACTAGGCAAACGCCAAGCTCATTTGATCAAAATGGATCCTATCAATGACGCTGAGATTGAATTTGTGTACAACATGCCTACTCGTGCCATCATCGGTTTGCGTTCACTTCTATTGACCCTTACCAAGGGTACAGCTATCTTCTCTTCACAAGTTATCGGACATCAACCATTAGGAGAACCATTGCCAAAATTGAGACGTGGCGCCATCATCGCAGGCGAATCCGGTACTTCTCTGGCATACGGTTTAGCCAACGCCCAAGAAAGAGGTGTCACTTTTGTCGATCCTGGTACCAACGTTTACTCGGGCATGATTGTAGGCATGAACGCCAAAGAAGAGGATATGGAAATCAATGTCACCAAGGGTAAAAAATTGACGAACATGAGAAGTAGCTCAGCTGATGACAATATTCAGCTCACTCCGGCTACTGTCTATAGTCTCGAGCAATCAATCGATTTCCTTGAGAGCGACGAACTTCTCGAAATAACTCCACAGTCACTTAGACTTCGTAAAAAATACCTAACAGATATCGAAAGACGTCGACACAAACGCGAATAATCTCTCCAATTTTGAGGTAAAATATCCCCAAAGC
>CAZBFU010000038.1:2250-4655 GCA_964491365.1 uncultured Pseudomonadales bacterium | reverse complement strand
ATTTTACATAAACCATTACAATAGAAGTATTAACAATTAGTACACCCATATGAACATAGGACTTTCTCTTGAAAAGTTGAAACTCTCTGACAAATATCGTGACCGAATTGTTAATAAATTTACTCTTGCTCTCTCCCGACACCTTTCTCATCTCGACGAAGATCTTCGCAAAGCTCAGGTGAATGTTTCCAAAATGGCTAGAGGAGGTTACGAAGTGAAGTTTGATATGAAACTTCCCTTTGTTCACGTATTTGCCAAAGAAACTGGACCCAAACTTCTCACCACCGTACTCAAAGTGCGAGACGAAGCTACCCGAATCTTACGCAAATCACTAGATAAAATGCGCGACCGTAAACGATAACGCTCTGCTAGAATCAGGCCATGTCCTCTTCCATTACTTGTCCTCACTGTCATCAAGATTTTGCCGTCGAGGAAGCACTAGCTAAGCATCTCAAAGAACAAATCGAAAAAGAGTATGCTTCAAAACTTGAACAGGTCAAAAAAGATGCGATAAACACGGCCAAAGATGAGTCGAATAAAGAGATAAGTATTCTCAAAGAAGAAATGGCACTCAAATCGAAGCGTTTGGCAGTTGCCGAAGAAGCAGAAATTCAACTACGTAAACAAAAACTATCTCTCGAAGAAGAGAAGAGGTCGTTTGAAATTGAAAAGCAAAGAACGCTCGATTTGGAGCGCGAAAAGATTCGCCAACAAACCATGACCGAAGCAACTGATTCTTGGCGTCTCAAAGAAAAAGAATTTGAAAAGAAACTATCAGATATGAAACTCGCTCTCGATGATGCACAACGAAAAGCAACTCAGTCGAGTCAGCAGTTACAAGGCGAAGTTGCAGAGCTTGATCTAGAAAATTCACTCAAGAGTGAATTCCCTAGTGACATCATTGAGCCAGTAGGCAAAGGTGTTAAGGGGGCAGATATCAGTCAGACAGTCAAAACTTCCATGGGTAATGTCTGTGGCACAATCCTTATTGAAATCAAACGAACCAAAGCCTGGTCTCATGACTGGCCTAAAAAACTCAAAGAAGATTTGCGCTCAGCCAAAGCCAATGTGGGTGTAATTGTGAGCACAGTTTTGCCAGACGAAGCCAAAACGGGTTTGGGATTGGTTGATGGGGTCTGGGTGGTTAATCTAAATCTTTTTGTTTCGGTCATTGCCATGATACGTTCCAAGCTAATTGATGTCGCTAGAGAGAAATTTGTCAGTAGCAACCAAGCCAGTAAATCAGAAAAGCTATATGAGTACGTTGTAAGCCATGAATTTAGCCAACAGTTGGAGGCGATAGCTGAGGTCTACCAGGAAATGAGTCTGGAAATTAACAAAGAGCGTGCCAGCATGGAACGCATATGGAAAACTCGAGAGATTCAAATTCGTCGACTTCTCACGGGTACTTCAAATATCGTCGGGGGAATTAGAGGCTCAGGCGCTACCATGCCAGCGATCAAGGGAGTCGACTTACCAGAGTTGCCACCATCAAATTAAACTGCCACAATAGACCAAATGTCAGACTGGATTTACCAAAAAAAACTCTACGAATCAAAATCGAATCTTCCATTTACAATTTCTAGATCGAAGCTCGAACTGCTTGAAAACTGCCCCCGCTGTTTTTATATGGATTGTCGGTTGGGAATTGGCCGACCAGGGTTTCCTCCTTTTACCCTCAATTCAGCAGTCGACAATTTGCTGAAAAACGAATTCGATTTATTACGCAAAAGTGGTCAGAAGCATGCTTTGATGGAACAATACGGTATCGATGCAATTCCTTATGACCATGAAGATTTACCTAAGTGGCGTGGAGAAGTGACAGGCTATAGGTATATCGGAATTTCATGTCTACATGAACCAACCAATTTTAAGATAACAGGTATGGTCGATGATGTTTGGCAAGACAGCCATGGAAAACTTTGTATTGTCGATTACAAAGCAACTAGTACTACCAAACAAATTAGTTTGGATGATCAGTGGAAACAAGGTTACAAAAGACAAATGGAAGTATATCAATGGATCTTTCGTCAATGTGGGTACAACGTGAGCGATACCGGCTACTTTGTCTTTGCGAATGCCAAAAAAGATTTAGAACGTTTTGATGGCAAACTTGAATTCGAAATGAGTATTCTTACTCACGAGGGCAAAGATTCTTGGGTGGAAGGACAAATTCTCAAGGCTAAGACCTTACTTGATGCAGATCAAATTCCAGCTGCCGCAAGTGAGTGTGAATACTGTACTTATCGACGCAGTAGTGTCGAGCAAGTGAGCAAATTCCTCAAACTCCATCAATAGTAAGAGCCATAAATTATAATAACGACCAGTTGCCAGAGTAGCTCAGCTGGTAGAGCAACGGTATCGTAAACCGTAGGTAGTGGGTTCGAGCCCCACCTCTGGCTCCA
>CAZBFU010000038.1:0-2150 GCA_964491365.1 uncultured Pseudomonadales bacterium | reverse complement strand
ATGTCTTTGGCTAAGTTCGAAGGATTCATGCCAATCTTGGTCTTGTTGGCGTTGTAAATCTTGGTCCAGGCGTAACCATCTTTGTACTGTTCTATCGCAATTTTCCACAAATGATCTCCTGCTTTAGTAGTGTAGGTAGTTACTTCTTCTTGTTCTTGTGTTTGAGATGCTCCGGCAACCTTTGCAGGTTGTTTGACTGGGACATCTGGCATGACTAATTCCATTCCTACTTCGATCTGATCTGCATTTACCAATTTATTCTCTTTGACGATATCCACATAGTTGTATCCTGAACCGTAGACTTTTTCAGAGATTAGCCAAAGATTGTCGCCCTTTTCTACTTTGTAAACTTCACCGATTTGAGCTACTTTACCTGTTTTCTCCTCACCTGTTCCTGAAACGGCATCGATATTGGTGCCTTCTGTCAGTTGTCCCACGCGATTTACTCCCTTGAAGTAATTAAAGATCATCACTCCCATAATTATCACCACTAATGTCCCCATCATGGTGCTAATCAGGTTTTCATTGACCTTAAGTGTTTTCAGAACTTGCTTCAGAGTTTGTTCCATGCTCCCATCTTAACGAGCTATTTTGATCGAGTCAATACCGATTTGATCATCTTGGATATTATTTGTTTGCATTTGATATTAACGTACGCTCCCAAAAGAGATGCGGTCCAGAATAACTCCCGCTTCTTTGATCGCCGAAGCTCTCACCAAGCAACTGTCACCCCAACGACTGTTGATCGAATCAATGGCACCATTTAGATTTTTTATTTTGTTGTAGTCTTCAAACAAAAAATCTTGATCCAGAGACGATTTCTCCAAATTAACAAGACTAATCGCCAATAGTCTGACTTCGTCCACTCTTCTTTGCTCGAAAATTTCTTCCATGTTTCTCAAGACCACTTCATCATTGTTAGTGGCTCTTTTGAGTGTTTTGCGTGCCGCAAATTGACCACCATCACGATAACTAATCCCGATCGAGATGGTTCTGGCCTTGTATCCATCAAGTCGCATGCGTCGGGTGGCTTTGCAAGTAAGTCTAGTAATTAATGGCCATAGGTCGGCCTTTTCTTTGTATGGTTTTGGTAAGGAGTATGAGTGGCCAAAACTAGCCCTGCCAAATTCCACTTCATCTACCTCGTGTCCACGTAGTCTCTGATGCCAATAAACAGCGGCAATCGAGCCGAAAGCAGAACGTAATTGGGGTACGCTCGCATTCAAAAAATCAATCACACTATATATTCCTCGGCTTTTAAGACGAGCATCGTTCGCACGATTTATGCCACACAAGTCCATTAATTCCAATTTCTCATAGATTTTTAGGTAATTATTTTGATCAATAATTTCCAGACCATCTGGTTTGGTCAGACCAGCGGCAGTTTTTGCCAAAAAACGATTTGGTCCAAATCCGATCGAAACACTGATCCATTCACCCACCTCATTTCTGATTCTTCTTTTGATTTCTTTGCCAACCTCGATCTGATTTATCTGCGTCCAGCCTTCGTCAAATTTCAAAACGAACTCATCAATGGATTTTGGGACTACCTCAGGTGAGTAATCTTTCAAAATCTTTTTGATTTCATGATGCACAAAACGATATTTAGGAGGGTCACTAGGCAGTACGATCAATCTTGGACAAAGTTTTTTACCTTCGCTCACTCTCATGCCAGTTTTGATGCCATAACGCTTCTTAGCCTCTACAGAAGCCGTCAAAATACAGCCCGAATCGGTGGTATATGCGGCGACTACTACCGGTTTACCACGCAACATGGGGTTAGCTTGTTGTTCGATGGTGGCAAAACAAGAGTTGATATCGATATGCATGACTCGCGCCAGACCTCTGCTAAACATTAGTTCAATTTGTTTGACCATCGTTGATCTCTAGCAGTTTCCAAGAGAGGGTCTTGGTATCTAATTCCAATCTCATCCAGTGAGTTTTGCAGATTACTCCAAAGACATGAATCAAATCATCACCTCGATGGAGGGTGTGGTGCATGCCAACTCGCTCCACTGGATAATCTCTGCCAGACCAGCGCACGGTCTTGGGCATCACTCCTTTGGAGAAGATCACGGCCACTGCCACTTCTTCGTCTATTCTTTGGGTCATCACTTACTTATTAAAACCCAAACACAACCCGAATACAA
>CAZBFU010000037.1:0-4745 GCA_964491365.1 uncultured Pseudomonadales bacterium | reverse complement strand
GCTATTTGTTTGATACGAGCTGGTGTAATGCCTTTTTACATGCAAGCAAAAGTTGCCTTTATTCCAAATGTAAACTATGACTTTATTGTTTACACAAAAGATATTGGTCCTATATCGTTAAGTGCCAAGACAAGCTTGAGAGAAAGATGGAAGCAAGCGGACCTGGAGGCGATTGCTTTAAAATACATTCACCGCAAATCGGAGTCTTATGTTTTGACTATGGAGGCGGATGAAGTCAGAAGAAGAAGGGTTGACTCAAGTCAACTAATGGGTATTGATGGTTTTGTTTTAGCTAACACTTTAGAGCTTGACGAGTTGATTGCTAACATTAAGAAACATGACCTTGGATTATCTCCTAAGGTGGAAGTGGTGTACTCAAGCGTGGTTATAACACCGGAGTCGGTTCTCCAAAGGTATAACTAACCGTAGTTTTCTGTGTATCTGCAAAAATTAAACCGCACTAACATAGGTCCTGATTTGGTCCAGTACGGGGAGCACTTCGATGATTTATTCGAATTGATTTCGAACACGGTCTGTTCTAGCGATTCCTCGGACGGAAAGTTCCGGGGTGAACATGTTAATATTATTTTTCTCAACAAATTGTCTGTATTTAGAAAGTGAAGAACCAACAGTTAATGACTCGACAGATCTTTACGATCAAAACCTCGATTGAATACATGATAATATTGATGAGAAAAGTCGGCACGGGCATCTCTAGGAACTGATTCATGCTACATATCTAAATATGTCTATATATCATGAAATTCTGCCCCCGTCCCTGTTTACTAAGAAAAGTCTCTAAATCTTTTTTCATAATTCTATATTGCTTACCCGCTTACAGTGCAACAAGAAGCTTAGCTTGTATCCATCGGTAAACAGTTAAATAAGCAACTGTCAATAACTTAGAGACTTCGTCTATGGAGTAATACTCATCTTCACTCACAATATTAGTTTTACCGACGTTTACAAAATATTTTATATATTTAGTAACTGTTTCTTTTTTGCTTCAAACTCTTCAAGTGTAATTACCCCTCTTTTTTTCAGTTTTGCTAATTTTTCCAATTCTTCAAGTCCATTTTTTTGTGCAGGGGAGTGCAATTGACTGATTTTCTCTCCTATGGTATTTTTGGCTTCTTCAAATTCTCTATTCTTGTTGAAAAAGAAATTTACAGAATTCTCGTCAGTGGTTGATTGAAAGAGACCCGCTTTAGCCTCACTGCCACCCTTAAGGGTTAGTTGAATATACCCTACAGTTAGGCCACTTCTTTTTAATTGGACAGCGACAATACTGGAATATGGAATGGATTTGTCACCTCTAAGATGGCCACCTCCAAACAAAAAACCTTTAAGGCCTCTTTTTATAATTATTCCAGTCTCTGTAAGTATTAGAGTTCCATTATAGCCACTATATGATTTTTCTTGATTAGTCATATAATTTCTAACTGTTATATTTATCATTATTTTACATTAGATTGGAGAAATCAACTAATCTTAACGGACTTAAAATGTTCAGGTGATTACAGATTATCTATAGGCGGTTTTGGATAGAGATAGTTTGAAATCTTTTGCTATTGCAATGAGTTATTCCAACTTCTATGGTGTAGATTTGTTGAGCATTAATCGGAGTTCACAAGTTGATTTGAGTTTGATCTTCAACTGTTTTCTCATACAATTAGTCTTATGAGTGATATTGTTCTTAGTGCAAGGTGGCTAATCAAAGCTCCTTTGGATGAGGTATTTGCGATAATGACAGACTTTGAAAAATAGCCTAAGTATTTCCCTAAAGTGGCGGACTCCATACATATTGATAACCATGAAGGTAACAATTTAATAATGAGTGCTACCGTTAAATCATTCGGTCAGACTTTTCCAGTCAAAATGAATACTCGTATACTACCAGGCAAAGGTTTCACTTCGGATAATGAAAGTCACAAATTTGGTACTTCAGGACACGAGGAATTATTGCTTTCTGAAAATCCTAACGGAACTATTATCGATTACACATATCAAGTAACAATCCATAAAACTTGGCTACGTTTAATTGCAAAACCATTGATTGGTTGGTTTTCTATGAAATACTGGGAAAAAGCTGTCATTGATGAATTAAGAAAAAGACTTGAGAGTTAAAATAGTAATCTCATGAACAAATTGTTGATACTTTGTGGAATTCCATTTTCTGGAAAATCTACTCTGGCAAGGGAGATTATAAAAGCACTTAAGTGTGAAAAAGTGGACTTAGATGAGGTGAAATTTGAAATGTTTGGTAGTGAAGTCAAGGATGCTGATTTACTACAAAAAGATTGGGACAAAGTTTACCAGAGTATGTATGAGGAAATACAAAGATTACTTAAGCAAGGGAAAACTGTTGTTCACGATACGGGCAACTTTACCAGGTACGAGAGAAACTTGATTCGCCAGATTGCTGACAAGTTGGGAGTTGAATCAAAAACTATTTTTGTTGACACTCCAAAAAATATTGCATATGACAGACTATTATTGAACAGGAAAACTAAAGAAAGGTTTGATGTAACTGATAGTGATTTTGAAAGCACGGTTGCAGAAATGGAAGTACCTACAGAAAACGAAAATACTATTACTTTCAAAGTAGGTGACGATGCTGACTCCTGGATCAATGAACACTTAGCTAGGTAAATAATAGCTTCTAAACATACTCAATAAGTGGAGCAAATCGATACCCGTATAATTGGGGGATGAATATGTTTAAGCCGACTACGGCGAAGACTCCTGAAGAATATATTGAGGGGATTGCAGCACCACGAAGACAAGAGATTGAAAAACTAGATCAATTTATTAGAGATACTGTACCTGGCCTGAAACCGTTTATCATTTCGGGAATGATAGGCTACGGTAGATATCATTACAAATATCCTAGTGGAAGGGAAGGTGAATGGGCAGTAATCCTATTGGCAAGTCAGAAGAATTACATTTCAGTATATGTCTGTACTTTAGATGGTGAAAAATATGTAGCTGAGCGTTATAAAGATAAACTGCCAAAGGCAAGTATTGGGAAAAGTTGCATTAGATTTAAGAAGTTTGAGGATATTGATTTTGCTGTATTGAAAGAAGTACTGCTAAAAGCTGAAAAGCATGGCGGGGCTGGACAAGTTATAAAGTTTGTATAAATAAATAAGCAAAATGTCAGAAAAGACAACTGAAATGTTAATACACAATGAAGATATTTTAAGTATCGAAGCAACTAATCCACCGGTAAATTTTAAAGGTAAGGGTGTCTTTCTTAGACGTAATGGACTAAAGTTCCATGGATATTATCGACTGGCTGATTTGTCTCGAACTGATGACTTACGAATAATTGAAATAGACGACGATAAGCATGTAGTAGAAACTAAATTGCCTCGTGAAATGGTAGATAGGATTTCAAAGTTTCTACAACAAGAGAAAGAGTTAATTCCTAGATTTGATTGTCATTCATTTGTTCACTATTGCCATGACATACCTTTTATTAAAGGCTATTTGGACTGGGAGTACTGGAATATTTTAAAGTCGGAAGAAACAGCTTTAGAGGTAGGTGATGCTGTATTTCTATCAAGCTCAAATACACTTGAAGGTGTAGTTCATTCTGCGATTTATATGGGAAATGGGCGATATCTTTCTAAATTTGGCTCTTCTGGCAAGTTGGTGGTGACTGATTTAGATAACATGAAAAAAGGCTGGTCTGGTGACATATTGTTTCGGGCAAAACCGAAAAAGAAAATCTAGGAAAAAAGAAGATTTGTTATGTACTCGCGATGGAGCAATCTTTAAAAATTAATGCAAGTTTTTTAATGCCTTCATAAGAAAGTCGCTGATTTATAGGAGCTTTTTCTGGATCACTGGCAAACTCTATTTTAAAATCCTCAATGAATTTTTTAATACAACTTGCATACTCCTCTAAAAACTGATGTCTCTCATCAGCTGAAACTTCTGGTCTATGTGAGGGAGGTGCAAGAGTGATTGTCTTATCAGAGCCAAAAGAATTTTGAGCGTTTTCTATAACTTGGTAGGCATTATATTTTGCTGGAAATGATCCTATTGAGCCGTAAGTTAATGCAATTTCTAAATCTTTGTTTCTTAGTATTAATTTACTCTCGTCTAACTTACGGCCTGTTAATCGATTGAGATAGATGTTTGCTACTCCAATAGCAGCTCTACCATTTCCGTCGGGAAAAGCATGGGCTGCTCCAATTGCGAGAGCAATGAAAGCGGCAAAAAGGTATTGTTGGTCCTCTCTGAGAACATCAGGTTTGGCGTTTCTTACTGTTTCGTCTAATTGTTTGAGAATACTTTCACCATGTTTGAGCCCTGGTGAAATAAAGTCTTTGTAATAAACTGTGTATCCTGCACGAGTAACTACTCCGAACCCATCTTGCCATTCTTTAGGTGAGAAATAGAAAATAATTGAAATATCATCGAGCTTGCTATTTGTAAAATGACCTCGCCTTAAAAAATCGTATTTGGTACCTGCATAACTTTTGGCGTCTTGATTAGAAATACTTCTGTTTATGATGCGAGCCATGTGCGAAGGAGTATATCTGTCTAAATCTTTTACACCTCTTTCATTTAATAGCCCCAGAATTGAAGAGGGAATAGAAGTTACGAATTCATTTGCCATAGATAAATTTTACCTTAATGAAGTATTTGGTATTATTACTAAATGGTAAAAATAAACACTTGGATTAATTTCAATGGGAACGCGGAAGAAGCGTTTACTTTTTATAAATCTGTCT
>CAZBFU010000036.1:0-5060 GCA_964491365.1 uncultured Pseudomonadales bacterium | reverse complement strand
TTGGCTCAACTCTATGGCATCATCGTAGGATTGCACGATAAGGGAAACTTGAAACTTGGTGCTGGTGACTATAACTATTATGTTCAACTTTCGAACGAACCGATTGTCTGGGATAAAAATGGAATGGTGACAGCATCGGATAAAGTGATCAGTGCCACTTTTGTCGATGCGGATTTTGATATGAATATGAAAGCTGAGGGATTTAATGGTTCTGATGTGGCGCTATTAAAAGTAGATGGTGGATCTTATCCCGCTTTGCCTTTGGGGAATGCTGATGACTTGGAGGTAGCAGATACGATTCAGATTGTAGGATTCCCTGGTGTGGCGAGTTCGTTGTCTGTATCTGGATCATGGCTACTTGATTCTTCCTCTAATGCGGAACCCTCGATAACTAAAGGAGTGGTATCGGCATTTAAAAATGCTAAAGGTGATATGAAACGATTGATCCAGACCGACGCTTCAATTAACCATGGAAATTCGGGCGGACCAGCGGTAAATAATAAAGGTGAGGTGGTGGGAGTGGCAACGTATGGCTTGGCCCTTAGTGGAGAGGAGTCGGGAGGAAACTTTAATTTCTTGCGAGATGTAGCTGATTTGAAGGCTTTAATGGAGAAAAATGCTGTCGTACCCTCAACAAAGGGAGTTTATGACCAATGGAAAATGGGTTTGGAAAGTTACTGGCTATCTTATTTTAAGTATGCAAAGGCTGATTTTGATGAGGTTGTAACAAACTACCCAATACACCCAACAGTGGAAAAATACCTATCTGAAGCTAAAATGAAGATTGGGAGTGCGGAGGATTTGACGCCTAAATTTACCCGAAATGAGAGAAAAACCTATATGAATATAACTTTGGTAGGCATGGTGGCGTCGGCCTTGGTTTTCATAGGTATGGTGGTTTGGGAGGTGATGGAGAACAATGCTCATAAACGAAAATTAGTAGCTGTAACACCAGTACAGACATTTTAAGGTAATTTAGACCTATAGATGGTAAAATACTGCCCATGCTAAAAGTCTTGAAGGTGATGGCACTAATGCTAGGACTCGTGGGGATTCTGGGAGTGGGAAGAGTTTATGCTCAGGGAGCGGTAATTGCGGCTGAAACCAGAATCTCAAGAGTAGTGGTGGGAGAAGTGGAACCCACCCAAAGCTACATCTGGCCTTTGAAAAAAGCGATTGTGAAAGCAATTGACCAAGGTGTGCCTGCAAATACGATTGTGATCCTGCTGATGTTCCCTCTAGTAGCTGCTTTGGTGGCATTTAGTCGTCAAGTGGTAGGTTTATCTGGATTTGGGATATTGGTGCCATCATTGGTCTCGGTGGCGTTCTTGTCTACCGGGGTGTGGGGAGGGTTAGTGTTGTTTGGAGCAATTCTGATTACGGCGACATTGGCAAGAATGGTGGTGCGTAAAATACGCCTACCATATTTACCTAGAATGGCAGTATTGATTTGGGCTGTAGCTTTGGGGGCTCTGATGCTAATGCTTTTGACAAGCAATATGGGGATGATGGAACTGGTTAAGGCGGGAATTTTCCCAGTTTTACTTTTTACTTTGTTGGCTGAATCATTTGTAGAAGCACAAATCACCCGAACCTTTCAAGCTGCAGCTATTGCTACTTTGGAAACAATTGTCTTAGCAGTGGTGGCTTATTGGATCATTTCAGCAGCTTGGCTACAGTCATGGGTATTGAGCAATCCGGAAGCGGCTGTATTGAGTATCTTACTCATCGATTTGCTGATCGGCAGATATAAAGGATTGAGACTGTCTGAAGTGGCTAGATTTCGACCAATTATCAAGTGGGGAGCAAAATAAAAGATGGCACGTTTACGTGATGTCTTGGGTATTAATGCACGTTCGGCGGAATTCTTGCACTTGAATAGTAAGCGAGCGAGAAGAATTGCGGACGACAAACTTTTGACCAAACGTATCTTGGCTAAGAATAAAATTGATCACCCAAATTTAATCAGGTCGTTTCGTGAAGTGTCTAAACTGTATAAATTTGCCTGGTCAAAGCGAGAAAAAGGCTTTGTGGTAAAACCAGCCTCGGGTTTAGGAGGTCAGGGAGTACTGGTGGTAAAGAAATACTTAAGCGATAAGAAAAAATGGTTAATAGCTGGTGGAAGACAGATTACAACTGAAGATATTCGTCTACATGCAGCTGACATTATCGAGGGACGATATTCACGTAATGGACTAGACGATACTGCCATCGTAGAAGAGAGAGTGAAGATTCACCCTAAATTTAGAAAACTAGCTGTAGGTGGAACTCCTGATGTACGGGTGATTGTATATAACAGTGTGCCGGTGATGGCGATGCTTCGACTGCCAACAGAAGAGAGTCAAGGTAAAGCAAACTTACATCAAGGGGCGTTGGGGTTAGGAGTTGATATGGCAACAGGTATTACGACTTTTGGAGTTTATAAAGATAAATTAATTAGCCGATTTCCCGAGAGTGACAAAAAGGTAAATGGAATCTTGATACCATCATGGGGGAAATTATTATTTTTGGCAGTTGAAGCGGCTAAGGCGAGTAAATTGTCTTATGTGTCAGTCGACTTTTTACTTGATATTGAACGAGGACCATTGGTACTGGAGCTGAATGATCAACCAGGTTTGTCGATTCAATTAGCTAACAAGGCAGGCTTGAAAAAAAGATTGGAAAGAGTGGAGGGTTTGGAAGTTGAAAATAGCGAACAAGGAGTGAGTATTGGTCGTACTTTATTTGCTAGTAAATTTGCTAATCGAGTAAAGAGAACTTTGGAAGGTGATGTGGTGATTAGAAACTTGGAAAGTGTACAAGTGGAAACTTTAAAGAAAAAAAGAAATACGGTTTTGGCTAAAGTTGATACTGGAGCATATTCAACTTCAATTGATAAAAGTTGGGCTGAAGAGATGGGGCTGCTAAACAAAGAAAATATACTGTTTGAAAAGAAAATTAAGAATTCTTTGGGTGAAGAAAATCGGAAATTAATTAGATTGGTATTTTGGTTAGGGGGAAGAAAAGTAGTAAGTAGGGCAGGGATTTCGAATAGATCACATTTGCGTAGAAAGTTGCTCATTGGCAGACGAGATTTGAAGGGATTTTTGATTGATCCTCTAAGATATAAGACAGATTACAAATTAAAAACTAATCCAAAAAATACTTGATTCTCGTAACATATTTTGCTGTGCTCACAGCTGAAGTCTAATAAGGTTCAGACGTTGCGCGCAGAAAATATTATTACTTCGAAAGTATTTTTTAATTATATTTATGAAATTTAGTATTGTGGCGAGAAGTTCGACTTGGCATACGGACAAGCTAGTAGAGCAAGGGAAGCTTCGTGGGTTGGAGGTCGAGGTGGTGAATTTGCGGAGTTTAAATGGCTGGCAAAAAATGATAGATGATTTGGGGGATGTAGTATTGTGGCGATCCTCTTCTCTACCTATGCCACTTCATCGATCTATCATGATGCAACGAGTAGATAAAAATAAGTATTTGTTTAATCGAAGTTTGGCGTATGACACACTACTTGCTCATAAACTTTATCAGCAAAAGAGTATTAATCCGCTCAAGACAATCACGGGAATTCCCACCTATGCTTTTCCTAGTTTGAATCAATTATTGCGATCTATAAAAGCTTCTTATTTGAGTTATCCGATAGTGATGAAGAAGAACTTGAGTGCACGCGGAGAAGGAGTCTATTTACTAAAAGATGAAGAAGAAGTGAGAGCTTTAAAAATAGATTGGAAAGAATACTTATTTCAAAATTTTATTGAGAATGATGGTGATGTGAGAGTGTTGGTACTGGGTGGAGTAGCGCTGGGGGCGATGAAGAGAACTAAAGGGGCTGGCAACTGGAAGAACAACATTTCTCAGGGAGGTGAAGGGGTGGATGCAAGTACTTTATTTGATACAACAGATCTTCGCAACAAAGCACTCTCAATCGCGAGTAAATTTGGTTTGGCTTTTGCAGGGGTAGACTTTATCTTTGATAAAAAGGAACAAGTATGGAGATTCATGGAAGTGAATACTGTGCCACAGTGGCAAGGATTTGCTGCTGCTACCGGAGTTGATGTAACTAACAAAATTCTAGATTACGTGGAGCAAATGGGTAGAAAAAAGAGTTTAAAAGAAAAAATTGAAAACTATTATTTAACTTTTGAAAGTGGCTTGCGAAGAGCTGATCAATTTCACCTCTACTCAAGACTTTATTTAACTAAAGAAGATAGGCAAGCCAAAGAAAAACTATTGAAATTAAAGGATTGGTATCTGGGCAACGATGAGCAAGGTTTGGGTAAGCGTCTTGAAGGAATGATGCAAAATCGAGATGGTGATGAGCTTGAGCCAAAAACCGACCGTAAAAAAATCTATCGAAAGTATCCAAATATTTTACCTTGGCAAAACTTGCTTTTTTGGTGGTTGATGGCAAAGAATATTTACAGTGAAGACGTACGATTGGTGGTAAAACAGAAAGCTACTGACGAACAACTACGACGGCTAGCAAATGAGATATTGGCTGATGAACAAGCAGTGCATATCCTCTCGAGTGGCGCCATAAATTATCTCTATTTGGTAGAGGCGTATTTGGGCGATTCGGCTAAGCCAGATTGGTTATATAAAATCCATCAAGCACACACTAAGTCAGATTCTAAGGATTTGGTCAAAAGATCTTTTTACTTTTTGACTCACCTGATCATTGCTGGCTCACATTTTTATACTCGTGACTTACCCAGTGATGAGGTGTATTTGAAGGCTTTTGGTGATGCTGAAAAGCTTGTGAAAGATAACTTTTTTGATTGTTCACTCGACATGAAATTGGAACTTTTGATTTGTGCCAGATTGGTGGGCAAGGAAAGCAGTGTAGAGAAGATGATCCTATCTGAAGCTAAAAGATCCAAGTCTAATTTGGGGAATTTCTTGGTAGATACCCATAACGCCTGGAAACATGGTTTTGGGCACAAACTGGGTAGAGGTGAGCACAGAAACTGCCTCTATTTGATGCTGTAGTTAGGTGATAATAACTACAAGGGGACAAGGGGACAAGGGGACAAGGGGACAAGGGGACAAGGGGACAAGGG
>CAZBFU010000035.1:4364-5478 GCA_964491365.1 uncultured Pseudomonadales bacterium | reverse complement strand
GCCGAGGTGGCGAAATTGGCAGACGCACTACCTTGAGGTGGTAGCGCCGCAAGGCGTGGAGGTTCAACTCCTCTCCTCGGCACCAATTAGACTAATTCTTTATACAGACCATTCCAATCAACATTTCCTTCAGATATAGCTTCAAATACCTCTCTTGTACCACCTAAAATATCTATATTATGTCCAATTAAGTAGGGATATTTAAGCGAATACTTGATCATTTCAGCATGAATCTCATCACAAGCACCTCTCATGATAGTGTCATACGCTAATTGAAGATCTCTTCCAAAAATAAATTGTTTTTCAAAAGCAGCAGTTAAAACTCTTTTCCCAAGCTCGATTGAAAACTCAGAATCAAAAATAGCTTTTTGAGGTTCAATGTCAAAATCAAGAAATAACTTCAACAACATGTCATTAATTAGACTATCTTGATTATCTCTAGTCATCTTACCTTCATTTTTAACAAACCAAATCTTAACAGTATTACCAAGATACTCATATACTCTATCGTGCATTAGATCCTTGGGATTCTGAAAAAATTGGTTCGGAACAGAAAATGCTTGGGATAATGCTCTCCATTTCCCATGCATTACACGAATTCTCATTGGTAGCGGGTATGCATTATCAATAGGCCTAATACCATGACCTAGCGCCTCATGACAGATTAAATCTCCTAATTCATACTTATTTGCATACCCGAAATTCTCCCCAAATACACACTTTCGAGTTTTTACTTCAAAATATGCAGCTTGAGGGTTTTCTTTGTCAATCCTTACGCCTCGAACTAACTTTACTGAATTTCTACCCATAGCTAAGCGGGTAAGTTCTTCTATCCTAGTACCCACATTTTTTAGCAGTCCTGTCATTTGATTATCAAACCTATATCTGCCTTCCCAAGTAGAGCCAATATTAGAAGGACCATAAAGTTCGTCAAATGGGATAGGAGTTAATAAAAGACTAGCTCTAAATCTTGCAATCTCTGACATCGCTTCTCTTTTTTCCGTATCCATTCCCCAATAATCAATCTCCATGAGAATCCTATCTAAATTTTCAATTCCAGCCCATGTTAAAAGAGCACCACCAGAACCAACAATCATAAACTTCAAAAAAGTCC
>CAZBFU010000035.1:0-4264 GCA_964491365.1 uncultured Pseudomonadales bacterium | reverse complement strand
GGACCCTTAGCTCAGCTGGTTAGAGCGTTCGGTTTACATCCGAAAGGTCGAAGGTTCGATCCCTTCAGGGTCCACCATTAGCCTGATATAATAGGCAAGCTATGCCGAGATAGCCAAGGTGGTCACGGCGGGAGTCTGAAAAACTTCAGATGTGTGTTCGACTCACACTCTCGGCACCAGCAACTTAACAAGCGGGATTAGTTTACCGGTAAAACAATACCTTGCCAAGGTATAGTAACGGGTTCAATTCCCGTATCCCGCTCCCATGTCAGTAGAATTTGATCCAACTAATTCAGAAAGACCAAGACGTGCATTTGATTTAGAAGGAGTTAACGTTGGCCTCATCGACCCTTATCTTCTCAGTGTTTTGCTTAATCCAGATATTCAATTCTCATAAAGTGGTGATACGCGCGGCTATATTGAGGCTGCTTACAAAGCCGGTGCCTTTGCAGGAGAAGCCCCTTTTTTGATTCGAGTTTATAGCCAAGAAGTTGCTCTCAGAACCCTAGATCTTGTATCTGGTCTTAAAATCATTTCCTATGTTGGTCCAATAGTTTTGGCAGTAGGAGATATCCATGCTGTCATTGCTCTAGCCAAAATGCGCAATGTCATAAAACTCGAAGCCAGTAAATCAGCATCTGCACCTTTGTTGGATTAACTGTCTTCATTTTGACTCATTGTGATAGTATCTAGGATATGGTGATAAATGAAAGGCACTTAGTATATACATTAGATTCACTCCGAGAATCTGACGCGGAAGCAAATGCTTACACGTTAGTGGAATTGCTAAATAGTTACCCAGAAATTCTTCAGCATCCAGAACATGCAACCTTTATTCTTAAATGTATAGATACTTCAATTCAGTATGTTTTAGAAAGTGTATTACCTTCCGGTTCATGGATGGATATGGCTTATGCTGTTAGTTTTTTAAATGCACTTATTAGAACTGGTTACAAATTTGAAGTAGACGTCATCGAGCAATTATTTCAGAAAATTAAAGCCTCTCAAGACCTAGCTACTAAAACCAGTGAATTTGGAAGCTTTCCACTCCAAGGATTGATAGATGACTTATATGTAAGTACTTTAAAGCCAATTCAATTGGAACTAGATAGTTGTGCTGTAGATACTGTAGGTAACGCTGTAGTTTTTAGAGCAATAGAGTTTTTACGAGTAGTTCACAAAGATCAAATTAGCAAACTACCCACTGTTGATATTATTAGCCTTACAGCGAAAGTTAAAAATGAATGTGTTTTCCAAGAGGTACCATTCGGACAAGATGTGCTAGTGGTAGTTTTTGTGACAAAAACAAGACCTGATCAAAGTAAATATTGTTTTTTTAGTGGTCCATATTTAAAAATTTCTAACTAATTATGTCTAGTAAAGAACGTATTAATGGTGATGGGTATAACCTTTCTCGTGAACTGCTTATACTATTCGATCGAAACGAACGCCTGTTTCATAATCCTGAATATTTAGACAAAGCACATCAGATATTCGATTTACTCCTACAACAAAATTTAGATAATCCCGATTTGTATGAAATGCAGTTGGCTAGGGCATTTTATTTTGCGCAAATTTTAGGCAATCAACTTGATGTAAATTTCTTAGACAAATTAAGACAAGCTTTGAGTCACTTGAGCAAGTTAAACAAGACCGAATATCGTCGACCTAGATTTCAACTTACGATGTTGTATAGTGACCGTCTTTCAAAAAAAGTCTCAGAAGAAAGTTCAACTACCCTGGAACAAATTTCAGATCTTACTTGGGTGGTGTATTTACTAGATCCAGAAAATCCCAAGCCTCAGAAATCGTTTAGTTTTTGCCTTGTTCATCAAGACGAAATTACACAAATGCCCGCTTTTGAGCCTGATATTTTAAAAGAAATAAAAGGAACTTTCGAGGTTATTCATCATCAAGTTGGGGATCGTGAAATAGTTGTTATCTTAACTAAAGCTGCTCCAAATCAAGTTAAAGATGACAACTCAATTTATGCCGGTGACTATTTATACTTAGGCCCCTACCTAATCAAATAAATGATTCCCTTTGAAAGAAAAAGTCTCACTGGCTTAAAATCTCTTCAATCTGAACTTGAAAGTTATTTTCGAAATCTCGACTCTGTTGACATTGGGCAAAAACTGTATGAATCACTCCTCGTCATTTATGTATCTAAACCGCCTAGACCACCTCAAGAACAAGAGCTTATCGATCATATCTCATCATTGGTCATAGAAATTGCCAGTCACTTGTTACAAGGAATTAGTCCAAATCGAACTGATCTGCCTAAATTAGAAATTATCACCGCTCTCCTAAGTACTCTAGGCGACAAAGCTCCCATTGAATTAACCAGTCACGCACATCAACTACTAAGAGCCATGGCTTCTCACAAAGAAGACTATAGAAAACTTTCAACCAATGGTATCTCTTGCGCCTATCAAAGAATATACGAAGTCTATGCAAGTTATGCATATAGTCTAGATCTTTATGGAGCAGTATTTGGCTATTCGGTTACACCCGACGAAGTATTATTGATTCAATATTTTACCCAAGGGCTGCCTTATGTTGATGTCGTGTTTCCTCACGAAATCGCCTCCTTAAGCACGATTGGCAAAAATCGTGTCAAACCAGAGGATGGATATTTGACCATCGATTTTGCCGGTTACACCTTGGCCTATAGAAGGATAAGTGTCAACGGTCCATATTCAGGTACTTACCAAGCCTATTCTGGACCATTTAGAGTCAATGGCTCAGATGTACCTTGTCCATATAGTAGGGTAATCGAGACAGATTTAGAATGACGACTCCAGAAAAATTACAACCTCGTGAAATCGAAAGTATTGGCAACTTCGCCCTCGATCGGGCTATTGAACACCTAGAAAAGCACTGGTTTGACAAAGGAGTGGGAATTGTTGCAGCCACCATCGTAGATTGTGACGTCACTGTTTCCGCAACAAGTACCTTTGATCCTGTCAGCGGCCGGTGGTTTCATGCTGAATACAATGCCCTAATGGCTTATGCTTCAGAGTACGCAGCTTTACCTACCCCTAGAGCTGTCATGGGGGTAACCCTCTCACCTTGTTTCTTACCATCAACTACCAGGTTTGGTGAATCGTGTACCCATCACTTAGAAGAAACCTTTTTGCATCGCTTCGTCTACGGCTACCTTGATGAAAAACAAACCCCTGTTGCAAAAATATATCAAAGTCGGGGATTGGAGGCCATTTATACTCCTAACCAAAGGCAGCGAAGAATTTGTGAAGAACTATATCAACTTTTTTCACTTAAGACTGCATATACCATCGATGACCCAAATCCTTGGAACTATCTCAAGCGAATAATGAACTTTAATCCTTTTGACCTGAAGTAGATATAATAAACCAGCAACAATGATCAAAGAACTAGAACCTCAAGAGATAAATTTTTATAAACCACTGATAAGAGAGTACCTTCGTTGTGGTTCGGTAGATTTGGTTTTCAAAAATGCTACGTACAATACTGGCGTCTCATACCCTCACTTTCATCGAATTCTCGATCATTGGGGAATCGTCAAATCGGCAGGGCCAAATTCCCGCTTGAGCGAAGCCGTCTTTTTTTTGGGAGCTCTGGTGAGAGACCGCTTGCCGCTCGAGGCAATTTATCGACTTTTACCTCACAAACTTCAGGTGAGCAAAGCCACTCTTCATCGGATTGCAGATAGTGTGCGCAAAGGACTAGCGCGTCGACAGGGTACCGCTCTTTTAATTTCTTTTGATCATCGTCCTGAAGAAGTGGTGGTTGGCTCTGACCATTCTGTACCTAGACCTGAATTGGGTAAAAATTACGGAGATCTATCTCTACCTATGACTTATTCAAAAAGAGGAGAAACTATAAAAACCAAAATTACACGTGTTTTACAACAGGAAGTTTTTAGTGGGTTAGCAATCGATCAAGAAGATTTTTTATCTCAAATAGATACTAATCAACCAATTTTTTTCAAAATACGTATCGCCGATGTCATGGTCGATGTCATCAGACTTGTTCTACCTAAATACTTATCTTCTAAAATGAGTAGCTTCAAACTCGAACAACTTCATCTCGAGCCACTCTCAGAAATTGCTTTAGCACATCCGCTCTCTAGTCATTATCGTGCAGGTGTTCCAGAAATTGCTTCGTTAAGTCTCTCCTCAGACACTGTCCAAGATCAAATTTACTCTTCAGAACTAAATCGACAGGTCGCCCTCCTTGCAGCAGAAGCAATAGGGTAAAATATGCATATCTTGCCGAGTCG
>CAZBFU010000034.1:1521-5835 GCA_964491365.1 uncultured Pseudomonadales bacterium | reverse complement strand
TCCTGGTTTGACATTGGCGACGGCAGGGAGGAGGTATCTGAGTCTTTGTAATATGTCTCGGTGAAGTTTTTTGCTCCCATGGCGATGGTGAAGCGATGTGGATTAGTGGCCAATGGATATTGATATTTCTTTTTGACTCAGGTAGTATATCCCTACTAGGGGGATATATGGCTTACAGACCAAAAGACACACATGAACGTATTATCCATCGTTTAAAGATCGCCAGAGGGCATCTTGATAAAGTCATCAAAATGATGGAGGACGATGTTTATTGCATTGACATAATGCACCAAATACAAGCTGTAGAATCTGGTTTGAAAGAAACTGGTAATCTTCTATTAGAAAATCACCTTAAATCTTGTGTTGCAGACGCAATCACAGAAGGGAAGATGGACAAATCAATTTCTGAAATAATGGAAGTATTTAAGAAAAAAGGTTAAGACTCTTAAGATGACAGAAATAAAAAAATCGTTTGATATCAAAGGTATGCATTGTGCTTCCTGTGTCAACATTATCGAAAAGAAGCTAAAGAAGGTCGATGGTGTGATTGACGCAAATGCAAACTTAGCGACAAACAGAGCAACTGTGACTTATCACGACCACGTGTCTTTACAAACACTAGCTTCCGCAGTTAAAACAGTGGGGTATGAGTTGGTAGTTGAAGATAAAAAAGAACAGAATCACGATCATACGAGTAGTGAATTGTACTTGAAGGAAAATGTAACAGTGTCTCTAATACTAGTGTCTGTAAGTGTTTTTATAATGGCCTGGGAAATTTTCTTCCCCTTAAGTGCGACTATGGCTGAGTTTTTTCACCACCTACTACCTTTGTTTGCCACCTACATGCTTTTTACTGTAGGTAGGCCGTACTTGGCTGGAATATGGCGTTTTGTGAAGTACAAAAAGGCAGATATGGATTCTTTGGTAGGCATTGGGACTCTAGTTGCCTTCCTTTATAGTTTTGTGCTTACGGCATTTGAAGAACCATTAGCTGCATATCTTAATACAGAGCATACTTATTATGACGTTGTTATTGTTGTAATTGGGCTTATTACTCTTGGTAAATATTTGGAGGAACGAGCCAAGTCTCACACCTCGGATGCAATTAAGAAACTTATTGGACTTCAAGCCAAAACAGCTAGAGTTATAAGAGGTGGGAGCGAAATAGAGATACCTATTCAAGAAGTTCAAATTGATGAGGTGATAAGGGTTAGGCCAGGTGAAAAAATACCTGTTGATGGGGTTATTGTTGAGGGTGAATCGTCAATAAACGAATCCATGGTGACGGGTGAAAGTATGCCTGTTGATAAAACTATCGGTGCGCTGATAATAGGGGCGACAATGAATATATCTGGTAGCTTTTTAATGAAAGCTACAAAGATAGGTTCGGATACGATGCTGTCTCAAATCATAAGATTGGTAGAGGAAGCACAAGGTTCAAAAGCTCCAATACAGAGAATGGCGGACAGAGTATCTGAGATATTTGTTCCTGTGGTTTTGGTGATTTCAATTCTTACTTTTATTGGATGGGTGCTTTTGACAGGAGATTATGTTAGTGCCTTGGTAAGTATGATTAGTGTTCTAGTTATTGCTTGTCCTTGTGCCATGGGGCTTGCAACACCTACAGCAATTATGGTTGGTACTGGTAAAGGTGCAGAACATGGAATTTTAATTAAGGATGCGGAAAGTTTAGAAATAGCAAATAAGATTCAGACTGTTGTTTTTGATAAGACTGGAACGTTAACAAACGGTAAACCAAAAGTGACAGACGTTATTGCTTTGGGTAAAAAAAGTGAAAAGGAAATTTTAGGTCTCGCGGCTTCGATTGAAAGAGGGTCAGAACATTCACTAGCCGAAGCGATAGTTAAAAAGGCTGAGGAGGATAGCTTAAATTTTAGTAACATAACTAAATTTCAATCTATTGTAGGCTATGGGGTACAAGGAGTTTTGGGTAAGGACACGATTTATCTTGGTAATAAGAAGCTTATGGATAAAGAAAAGATTGATTACAAATCCGAAAGTGAAAGGATGAGTAGACTAGAGTCAGAAGGCAAGACGGTAATGTTGCTTGCTTGGAATACTAAATTAATAGGGATATTGGCTGTAGCTGATACGATCAAGGATTCTGCAAAAGCTGGAATTGCTACACTTCTTGAGCTAGGGATAGAGACAATTATGATAACTGGGGACAATCAACAAACCGCCAAGGCTATAGCTGCGGAACTTGGTATCAAGCGGGTTCTAGCAGAAGTATTACCGCACGAAAAAGAGGCAGAGATAAGAAAAATTCAGAGCGAAGGTAAAAAGGTAGCAATGGTTGGCGATGGTATCAACGATGCGCCTGCGCTGGTTACGGCTGATATTGGGATAGCGATGGGGACCGGGACGGATGTGGCGATAGAAGCCGCAGATATTACCTTAATAAATAAGGACTTAAGATCTGTGGCTTCTGCAATCGAGCTTTCAAAGAAAACAATGAAAACTATCAGAATGAATCTTTTCTGGGCTTTTGGATACAACGTTGTGTTAATACCCATAGCTATGGGTGTGTTTTATCCATTCTTTCAATTACTGTTAAGTCCAATTTTGGCGTCTCTGGCAATGGCTTCAAGTTCTGTATCTGTTGTTAGTAACTCATTATTATTAAAAAAGGTAAAAATAAACTCATGAATCTTTGGGCAATCTTTTTGACTGGATTAACTGTGGGCGGTTTGACTTGCTTGGCAGTTCAAGGTGGATTACTAGCATCAGTGATCGCGGCAAATGAAGAAGATGAAATTGATGAGGCCAAAAACGAAAGGAACTCTGTGTTCCCAACGCTGGCTTTCTTAGTCGCAAAACTGGTTGCTTATACGGCCTTAGGGTTTATTTTAGGTGCGTTTGGTGGAGTAATAGGTATAAATCAAACAACACAAATAATAATGCAATTTATTGCAGGGCTATACATGATAGCCGTGGCGATAAATCTACTTAATATCCATCCGATATTTAGATATGTGGTTATTCAGCCGCCAAAATTCTTAACAAGAAAAGTCAGAAATGTTTCCAAAAGAAAGGATTTGTTTGCTCCAGCACTGTTGGGTGCAATGACTATCTTTATTCCTTGTGGGACAACTCTGGCGATGGAAGCATTAGCTGTTAGTAGTGGTAACGCTTTTCTAGGGGGTGCGATAATGGCTACGTTTGTATTAGGTACAACTCCTTTGTTTTTTGGAGTAGGTTGGATAACCAAGATTATGGGTGACAACTTCAGAGAAAAATTTTTTAAATTTGCCGCTATCGCGGTGATCTACTTGGGAATTACTTCTGTTAATGGTGCATTGGTAGCAATTGGTTCACCTATAACGTTGCAATCCATAGCTGAATCCTTTCAAACTAACTTACAACCTAAACAATCAGAAAAACTTTACAACGAAGCACCAACTTCACAAACAGCGCAAATAAACGTTACAGCTAGTGGCTACACACCAAACTATATAAAAGTAGAAAAGGGTTCACTTGTGACGCTAACACTAGTTGGGAAAGATGCATATAGCTGTGCATCTGCATTTAGAATTCCTTCACTTGGAATAAGTAAAAACCTACAGCCAAATGAAACATATAAAATATCTTTTACACCAGCGAATGTTGGAAAAATTCCTTTTTCTTGCTCGATGGGAATGTATAGAGGAGTAATTGAAGTTATATAAAGATGAATAGAATAGTTAAGAAGATACTAAAAATAAGTGGTATGCATTGCACCTCTTGTGCTATGAATATTGATTTTGATTTGGAGGATTTGGAAGGGGTCAAGTCGGCAAAAACAAATTATGTCAAGCAAGAAACAGAGATAGAGTATGATGAAGAAAATGTGAATTTGGGAGATGTTTTTAAGGTGATACAAAAGCTAGGATATGAAGCTGTGGTTAAACAAGATGGTAAATAAAATCAACTCACTAGAATCTGCAAAAGAAGCTGATAAAAAAGGAGAACTATTGCAATGGACAATCGATTTTTTGCAGGGGGAAGGCAAGAACGACACTCTTGCTGAGCATATAAAAACATTAAGTCCAACAATAGTAGTGTTGAAAAAGTTTCCCTTGAATAGACTGAAAAGAATAGTTGGGCCCGAGAAGGAGATGATGTTTACTGAAGAAGTAGAATTATGGGAGAAAAGAGTTGCTAGTATGGTAGATAGCCTAAAATCAGGCAGGTCTTTTCCTCCTTTATTAGTGACTGATTTCTGGAATTCTATGGATATAGCTGACGGGGGACATAGATTCGAGGCGCTAACACGATGCGGGATAGATTCTTATTGGACGATTTTCTTGTTTA
>CAZBFU010000034.1:0-1421 GCA_964491365.1 uncultured Pseudomonadales bacterium | reverse complement strand
GTAAATGAAAATACTTTTGTTAGGCTTGTCTGGATCTGGAAAATCTACCTTAGCTCCTGTGCTCGCTAAAAAATATAATTTGAGTGTTTATGAAGCAGATGATGAAGTGATGCTGATTAATGATGGTATCTGGCCAGATAATGACGAAATTGTGGATAGGGGATTTGCGTTAGCAAATGAAAAAGTTTTGAAACAAGATGGTGTGGTATTTGTTTCGACTTGGTTGTCAAAGAAAGACTTTGCTAGATTTGTGGAGGTAGGTTTTAAGGTGGTTGTTTTGATTGCCCAATTTCAAGAATTGGTAAATAGAAAAATTAAGAGAGATCAAACTACAAGTGAAAAAATTGAAATATATAAACAGACGTATAAAGATTTTATTGAGTATATTGAATCTCCCGAAATTGCAAAACATATTTTGATAAGAATAGACTCGACCAATTTGAGTACAGAGGAGTTGGCTGAAATTGTAGCTAGTGAATTTGGCCATTGAATTGATTTTAACTGATACAATTTAAGTCTGAGTTAATTAATAATTAATTTAAGACTATGGCTAAATATGTTGATGGATTTGTGGTGGTTGTACCTTTGGATAAAGTAGAAGAGTACAAGAAAATGGCAGAGTATGGACGTGAGATGTGGCTAGAGAATGGAGCGCTTGAGTATTATGAATGTCGAGGCAATGACTTGAAACCTCAGGAGATGGGTGATGAAAAAACGCGGTTGTTCACAGAAATGGCCGGAGCAAGTAGTGAAGAAACGGTTTGGTTTTCTTATATCGTGTTTCGAGACAAGAAACACCGTGATGAAGTCAATGAAAGTGTGATGGAATCAATGAAAGAAGAAGGAAGCGATACTGAAATGCAAATGCCATTTGTGATGAGCAAGATGGCATATGGTGGTTTTGAGGTGGTAGTTGAAGGCAAAGCAAAATAAGGAAATTTTACGAGTGTAAAATTAGTGCAAATGACAGAATATGAAGAAGTACTAAGGAGTACAGTTCTACCTGAGTTGGAAGAAGGTAGGCCTGGATGGGATAAACCTCACACGGAGGCGGTGGTTGATTATTTGAAAAGTATAATCTCGAATTCTCCGGACCTTAAGCTAGACTACGATGTTTTGATAATTGCAGCATATGCTCACGACTGGGGATATTCTGGATTGTTTAAGGACGGAATACCTTTGCAACTCGACGAAGTGAATAATGCCAAAGAAGCACATGTAATTTATGGAGTTGAAAAATTAGGTAAGCTATTACTCACAGCACCATTTTCATTTCTTTCTCAGAGACAAAAAGATAGGGCATTGCACCTGGTGAAGATTCATGACTCTTTGGAACAAATAGGAGAAATAGACGAGGTGGTTTTGATGGAGGCAGATACATTGGGAGGATTGGATGTTGATCGGGTAAAACCAAGTTTTGA
>CAZBFU010000033.1:0-6216 GCA_964491365.1 uncultured Pseudomonadales bacterium | reverse complement strand
TTTGTTTTCAAGTTATTTCCAAGGAGCGGTTTTTTGTAAATTGATAAGTAAATTAAGTTAGTTGCCAAAGCGACTAAGAGAATAACAGAGAAGATAATAACTAATTTGAACCAATTAATTTTCATTGTTTACTCTATTTAGTAGGTCTTGAAGGTTGTTAGAAATGCTAGTACTTAGTTCGTTATTGGTTTTTGAGTCGCCTAATTCTGAAGAGATACCGGTACTTAGAAAACTTATTATCCTTCCTGTGTTTGCAGGAAGAGGTTGGGTCAGTTGGGTCAGGGTAGTCATTAATTGTTTATATTCATTGGTGTCTGGGGTAAATTTCTTTATTTCTGATTTCAGTTTGTTGATAATTTTTTTCACTTCTGACGAGTTTGTTTCAGACTGACCAAGTGATTCCATGGCAATAGAGACTACATGCCCATTATTTGTCTTTTTAGCTGCAATGCCTGGTTTACTGGACTGGACTAAGAGATCGCCTGATTTTATTTCTCCATTCTCTAAACTTACTAGAGTTATGACCCTTCCTCTAAGGGCAATAGGTCTTTGATTGTCTGGCGTTTCTAATCTAGTTAGATCTGTGTCGCCACCTATCGTAAGAGATGCGGTGTTAATGTCGCTGACAATACCCATTGGTTCAAGCTGATTCTTTTGAGAAAGTTTAAAGGTGACGCTCGAATTTGGGTCGATGCCTACCAGGTTGCCGACTATATATTTGTCACTTGTATTAACCGGGGTTATTTCAGCAATATCAAATCTTTGAGCTCCTCCTGCAAACAACTGACCTATTGCTAGAGCATGATACGTCGTACGCGCATTACTTTGCACTATCCTAAACCATGTATCTAAGTAGCCAGTATATTGTGTGTATACACCGTTAGTGGTGACCACTCCTGGAGGTATGATGACATTGTTCCCAAATGCTAAATCATGGACTCTTTCACCAGTTCCAGACCCAAAGGTAAGTGCGTAGGAGTTAGAGGAAATCTGTCTGCGCTTAATGTTAAGTGAATTGTCTGCACTGCGATTGTAAATTTCCCATTGGATATTGCCCCCTCGTTTAATATTCATGGTACTTGAGCCACTACTATTAGAGTCGTTGATATACATCCAGGCGTTTCCATCACTACTGAGAATATTTAATTGACCTAGTGAGTTAGAACTAGCAGTAAACGCCCGATACACATATAGTGAAATTTCTGAATAAGTTCCTGCACCTACTGAATTGGAGGTATTGTAAAAATGTAACCAGTTGGTGTTACCCGGGATTCTGGTAGTCCAACCTAAACCTGAGTTTAGTAAACCAAAATCTCCGGACAGATCTTGATAAAGGGCACCAGCCAAATTCCAACCATTGGAGCCATTACCAACATGAAATGCGATACCTGTGCTGGTGTAGGCGACTGATGGTGGGTAGAGCCACATAACATTTGTACTAGCATGCAATTGAGGTCCTCCATTCCAGATGAGATAGTCGGCAGTGACAACATTACCATTTATGAGAGTGCCTGTTCCACCTGTACAGGTTGGGTTGTTACTCGCACATATTCTGCCGTATGAGTAAATCGAAGTAGTAGCCCCCATACTTCGAACCATCATGTCTGAGCCAATAGATTCATTTACAGTTCTAGTCACTTGATCCTGAGTGAGTGCGTAGTTATAGATTCGAACATCGTCTATTTGACCAGCAAATTGCTCGATCGAACCAGTTGAATGTGCGCCAATGACAATATTTGCAGCATTGTTGCTTAAAGTATGAGATCCTGAAGTGGAATTTCGATTTGCACCGTTGATGTAGATAGTACAACTTGTGCCGTTTTTGACAATAGTGAGATGATTCCAGCCAGTATTAGCAGTGACATAAGGGTAAACTGCCGTAGAGGAGTCGGTGTATGAGGTACCGTTTCCGGTACGACAAATTACTTCTCCAGAAGCACCGACCACAAGGGCATAACCTGAATTGTTTGAAAGCTTACTCAAGATGGAAGTGACCCCTGTATTGGTTTTTTTGACCCAAGCCATGATAGTGAAATTCGTAAGCGAATTAAAATTAGAGTGACCAGTCACGATATATCGACTTCCATTGAAATCACCTGCATATGAATTTGTCATAGTAGAACCAGTAAACCAAGCTCCACTTGGAGACCAGACTCCGGTTGCACCATTACCTGTGGAATCAGCAGCATTATTTCCCGAACTTTCATCAAGACGCCAATAGCCAACAGGACCGCTAGGTAATGCAGCCACAGGAGTAGCCAAAGAACCGTTGTATTCTAGTTTTGACCTAGGGTTTGTGGTGTTGACCCCGACATTGCCACCACCAGTGACAAGATGAATATTCTGATTGGTGCTGGAGTTTAAATAAAGGGGAGTATTAAATGATGAAATCTGATTGGTAGAAAGTTTGACGCTCTCAGAAGAAGAGCTGCTAGAGAAATTAATACCCCAACTGGTAGTGTAGACATCAAGAGGGGTGGTAGGAGCAAATTTTGCGACTCCTAATTTATTTTCAATAATTAAATTTCCGTTGCCTGTAGGGGTACCGGAGAGGGCACAACTGGTAGAGGTACAGATCCAAAGATTGTCATTTCTGACCCAAACATTGACATCTGAAGCTGATGTATATTTAGCAAGAAATAATGTACTGAGGAAGATGGATAAGTAAAAATATCTTTTAATCATTTTGAAGTTAAGGCGTTAATTTCATTGGTTAAATTGGTTATCGTTTGCTGTTGGTTTTCAATCGCTTGTTTGAGATCTTGTAGTTGATTTGGAACATACATTTCATTATTGACAAAGCTGATGATTCGACCTGTATTTTTGGGAAGTTCGGCTTCTAGTATGGCAATTGTATTGGTTAGTTCTTGCTTGTCTTTGGCGTTCATATTTTCCTTTGCAAGTCGTTGTTTTAACCCTGAGATAATGTGTTTAACGCCTGCTGAGTTAGTTTCATGACCATCAAAGTTGTCCATAGATCGAGCAATGATTTGACCTGCTTTGTTTGCCTTCATGCCTATTCCATCTTTCTTAGAAGAAGTAATGGGATCACCTGCTTTTATAGATCCTCCGTCTAGATTGACTAAAGTAATGACTCTACCAGCGAGTGCTATTGGTTTTTTGTCGTTTGTGTTAGTTAAATTCTCTGGTTGAGTTTCGCCACCTATTACCATAGAGGCAGTGAGGAGATGACTAACAATACCAACTAGTTTATTGTCATAGTCTGTATGAGACTTAGTCAGTCTTAAATTTTCTGAACTATCGATGCTGACCAATGTGCCGGGTACATATTCAAATCTGGGATTTACAGGTGTAACTTCGGCGATATCGAATCGACTAGCTCCATTGGCATATAGAGAGCCTATATACAAATCATGATAAGTACCAATGTTGTTAAACTTTGTGATTCTAAGCCATGTATCTACAGTTGAGTTTTGCCTAAACCAGATGCCGTCAGTAGTAGCTCTACCTGGGAAAATACCAGGAGGGCCGTGAAATTCTACGTCACCTTCGGTGAGATAAAACCCTAAGTAAGTTCCATACGAACTGTTCCAAAGAATAAGGTTATTACTCCCTGCATAAGCATAAAGTTGCCATTCGGTAGAGTAGACAGACCCATTCCATTTGAAGAATTTAAACCCTGCGTTGTAGCTGGTACTACCACTTTCTGCGGTTACACCTGTAACTCCTGCACTTTCAACCAGCACTTGAGGCGATGCACCATATACTCCAACCGCGACATTGGGGCTTTGTGATCCGGAATTTCCTGGATTGGCTCGAAATGCCATCCAGGCAGTGTCGAAACTAGTTTGACCAATGCCAAAACGGTTGACGATTTGAGAACTACCAGTGTTGTAATTTATTAAAGTCCACTGGTAAGCATTGTTAAGTAAGCCAAAATTGGCTCCGGAGGCATCGGTGTGAATATAAGCACCAATGGCATGACTGGATCCGTTTGCCCAAGTCATAGCCAAACCACTGTTGGTATTGGTATAACCTGCAGGGTAGAAGTTTAAAAGTTGAGTGTTAGGGACAAATTGAGGACCATTTCTAAATCTCACAGTACCACCATATGGAGTGTATGTTCCGCCATTTAAGACTGTGCCTCCGGTACCTGTACAGTCTGCGCTAGTGTTGCCCGAACAGATTCGACTTGTAGTTGAGAGTGAAGTACGGATACCGATTTTGGTACCACCTATGTCGTATTGAGCTATATTAGCTGTTGCATCGTAAGCTGCCTTCGTATTGGCAATACCATTAAGTTCGACAGTATAGGCTGGAGTAGCGGAATTTATACCTAATTTACCTCCACCCATATTGAAAAAGACATGTCCACTATTGGAATGATTTAGCTTTAAGGCTGTGCCATTGGAGGCAAGTTGATTTCTTGAGAAGGTTAAGTAATTGGTAGCATTACCAAATCGACCTAGCCAAGTACCATCAGCGCCTTTGATTTCGACTGGATCAGAGGGGAGAGTAGTACCGATCCCCAATTTATTTTCGGCAATGAGATTGCCGCCATCTGCAGGCGAGGTAGAACTTCCACAGGAGGCGGGATTACCACTGCCCGTACAAACTAACACACTAGCATCGACTGAACGAGCCGGTGCAGACGGAGTGTTTTCTTCTCGACCCCCTAGGCCATTGGCAGTAGTGATCGTAGATACACCGAAGCCATTATTAAGAAACCAGCGATAAGGTGTAGCAAGTGCAGTTGTGCCAGTAGTACCTAAGTCGACAAAATCTTTTGAAAGGAAAGTTTCTCGACGTTTATATCCTAGAGTAGCATCGCAAAATTTACCAATTGTATTTGGGTAACCGGCAAGACTACTTATTTCTGCTGCAGATAATGTGCGAGTGTAGAAGCGAACTTCATCAATTTGGCCTTGAAAGTATTGGCTGTATGCTGTTTGGTTGTTGGTTCCAACAGTGCCGGTGCCTACCAACAAATTTCCAGAGAAATTGTTCCAAGTACCAGCTGCAAACATTCCTTTGAGTTGGCCGTCAAAATACATAACAGCATTTCCTCCAGTTTGGATCGTAAAAGCGACATGATGCCAGCTAGTGGTATCGGTGGTAGTGGTTATGGTACCACTGACCAAACCTCCCGCATTTGCTAAATACAGCTGCATGGCGCCATTGTTACGCCATTCAACCCAGAACCCTTGGTTGGTTTGGTTTGAATGATAAAGTGGAGATGCGGAATAGGTACCTGTTCCTCCATTGCCAACCCTGTTAGCTTTATACCAAAAAGCATAAGTAGCAGTAGACTCAAGACTACGATTGTTGGGAATACTTACATGGTCGTCAGTACCGTCAAAAGCTAGTGAGCTACCGATCATGCCTGTTGCGCCCGCACCCCATGCTCCGGTTACCGGAGAACAAGTACCTGCAGTAGTGGTGCCAGTAGAACCAAGTGTGAGAGTACCGTGATTTAAAGCAGCTGCTGAGTCTGTCACTGTGGTTCCTGAGCAGTCACTCATAGTCCATTTGCCAACTATTTGAGAATCAAGTGTGCTTTCGGAAATAGTGGTAGCGGTTGCTTGATCTAAGCCCAAGTAGACTTGTGTCCCATATCGTGAGTCAGAAGCATTTTTATAAGCGGGGTAATTACTATTAATACCGCTTTCTTTAACACAGATAAAGTTTTGGTCCATTTGGGCACCTGGATTGATGATGATATGACCACCTGTGGCGATATTTATTTTTTGACCAGGATACCAAACGAACTTTTTACTATTGTGTAGAGTTACTGTTGTTCCAGCTTCAATTGTGACATCGCCTTTGGCAGTGCCGTTGACATCTTCGTACTGAACACAACTGGAGTTAATGGACCAGTTTCCGGTTAAAGGTGGATCACAGAAAACTGCTGAAGCAGAAGGCACGTAGACAAAACTGAGAATGAAAATTGAGATGAAGAGGGAAATGACTAGTTTCATCGGACTGGAAAATCTGTTTTATATTCTTGACCTGCAGATTTAATGATAAAGACGAGATGATAAATTTTGTCGGTTGTATCAGTAACTTTCCATTTTCCAACCCAGAAACCATTTTTTGTGTCACCAGAATAGAAGGCAAGAGGAATAAGGGTTTTACCATGATCTGACTCAAACTCGGCACTAATACTATCAATAATTGAGTCTGATTTTGTTTCTACTGTAATTTGTTGAGTATCTTCTTTTTCTATATTTAGTGGGTCCATAACGATTCGACTAA
>CAZBFU010000032.1:0-6226 GCA_964491365.1 uncultured Pseudomonadales bacterium | reverse complement strand
TCTCCAGCTCTAACAGCACCGTCGATACCAGGTACATATTTCCGTGCAGTTGAATTGGGATCGTGAACTTGACGACCGCCTTCATTGATAGCTTCGGCAACAGCAGAGCCATATTTGCTTGGAGGCACTTTGAGAGCTTCTTTGACAAGATCGGTGTATTTAGATGCCATAAATAACAAGCCTAGGCCAATAATACCCATGATGGCACTTGGTGTAGCACCGAAGAAGGAGATGAGAGGTATGTTGAGTCCACCTAACGTACCTGGAATCCAAGAGACAAAATTGTTGACACCGAACAAGACTTCGATTGGTCCGCCAAGCCAACCGGCAAACCCATAAATGGTTTGCACCATGAAGATATAGGACAGCATGAGTAGTCCTGAGGCGACAGGGAAGACCATGGCATTGGCGAACATGCGCATCATCCAGTTTTCAACCACTTTACTACCGGGCATTATGCCTTGAAGTAATTCAATAGGAGCGAAGATTAATCCAATGACTAGGTCTATAAAAGAAGAGAGTAATGATTTGAATAGTTTGAAATATGAGATAAAAATACCAATCATGATGATCAAAGCAATGATTAAGCCAATACCCGTAAAGAGCATACCCAAACCAATTGCTCCAGACATGATACTACTGATAAATTCGTTACCTCCTAATAATGTGCCAATGATGGCAAAAGGCGATATGATGACGGCGAGAATCATGTTGATGGCAAAGGACACCATGAGTCCTCCAAATCTACCACTGGCGAATTCTGGGAAGGTAATACCTAGGAAGCCTGTGTTAACGACAACACCATTTGCCCGAAGTAAGTTGTAGAAGGCAAAAAAGGTGAAAGTGGAAATATCCCAGACAATTCCGACAATAGCGAAAGAAAAAGTGATGACTAAGAGAATGCCGATGAGGTTTGGAATTGCACTCTCGAAAGTGATCACGGTTTGAGGAGAAATCTTGAAACGGAACATGATCATGAAGCCGTAGACTATAAAGACTACAACGAAGAGGGTATAAGCAACATTTCTGAAAGCTTTCCAGAGAGCGGCAAACGGAGTCATGGTTTGAAAACCGTAACCTTCAGATTGCGCTAAAGCAGGTTTAACTATTTGGTGTTGGGCAAGATTGTTTTGAACGTAGCTTAAATATTGGTTGGTTGAGGCGGGTGGATTTAAGGCAATCATTGAAATTGATGAGCCGATAAACCCTAGAAGAGGTTGTTTTTCATTGATGATTTTAACTTTTGCATTTAGTAGTGCCAATTCTTTTTGATCATCATTTAGTGAGTTGTCAGCAGTAATTTTGCCTACTTGCTCAATGAGTTTCATAAGCATGTCGATAGAGGAATTACCATTACTTTGTGGCCCCAAAACTCTCTCGGCGAAATCGAGAATGACGATATCGGCAAAACCCACACCATCTCCGGTTAAAGTGTCTCCATCTGTTTTACACTTACCTGAATACCAGGTTTCTAAATTGGCGACATCACCAGTTCTTTTTTCACAGAATTCTGTAAGAGGTCCTGCCAAATCTTTGAAGGTAGGATCGTCTGCAAAAACTGGTGTGGCTGGAACTAAGAAAAAGAACGTGGCGAGGATGGCGAGAAGTCGTCGAAGCATGCTGTGTTTGATTATACAAGTCTTTTACGCTTATGGGCAAAAGCTTAAGGGGAATTCTTGACCCGATTCGTCTGGATTAGCAAAGTAAGGAGTACTAACAACGACTTTTAATTTACACGCTTGTGTTTGGTCAATCTTAAGATTATCTAAAAAGGCTTTTTCTGCCAACTTTTGATTGGTGGTAAAGGGAGAGTGGTAGATAGAGATAAGATAGCGATCTTCTTTGGGCAAATAAAGAATATCGAATGCCCCATCAGAGCTTTCGGAAAGTGTTTGAAAATAACTGTTGTTGCCAAAATCTGGAACAGTTTGGTTGGTGGAATCTAAATTTGGTTGGGGAAGGGTAGGAGAAAAAGGATTCTTAGGTGATTTGATAAATAAATACCCAATAATAATGACAATGATGCTGATGATGATAAGTATGATAATTTTTTTCTTCATGTAATTTAGTTTATGCCACAGACGGCAGCGGTTGACCATTGACCAAAGCTATTACCTCCTTGAGACATGTAAGAAGCATAAGCGGCATTGTTGACAGGGTTTTGAAACCAATTAATACATACATTGAGAAGATTTTGGTCTCCAACTTCGCAATATAAATTGAAATTGCCTGCGACTATAGCTCTGTAATTTGTAAAGGCGGTGTAACAGGGGCGTCCACCAGTGGCTGCAGACAAACTGGCGCCAGCGGCGGTGCTTAAGAAACCTGCATTTGGATGAGCTAGTAGATTAATTTGAAAAAGACCAATTGAATAATCAGCAGTGTGAACTCTAGTGTTGTAGGTAGGATTACGCAAACAACCGTCGTTGATTGCTCTCGGATTACCGTTTGATTCTTTGCTACAGATTTGTGCAGCGTCTCCAGCATTGGCACCAAAGAGGCTTGAATAATTCATATCTGGATTGGAAGGGGAGCAAAAACCTGAAGTTGGAATGGTGCAACTGCCATTACTGGTATAGGGAGTGTTAGAGATTGGGTTGGTGGAACTGGCGAAACTTTGTGAATCTTCACAACTACTGACATCGCCACGCTGTAGTGAACCTGGCATCAGTTGATAGTTTCTTAAGACACAAAAATCGGTATGAGCTTGACCGCCTTTTCTTGGAATTGGACCTTCGGTGCCTGATTCTCCACCAGCTTGGGCTGATATTTGTGCGGTGGAGTTGCCTGAGGCAGAATAAGTTGCGCCTTGGGCAAGGAGGGGGGTGTCATGATATTTTTTATCTTCGGTCATATTGCTGGGGAGCATTTGAGCAGTGAAAGATAAGTTTTTATCATCTTTGGGTTCGGTAAGCAGGCGACTGACATCAGTCATCTTTGGGTTATTAAGGACGACTGCGTTTCGGCCTACAGAGCTTCGTACAAAACTGGCTAGTTGTCGATAGTCGATTGAGTCATCAGCACTAATGGTGTGTTGGGTTTCGTAACCGATGACCACTCCAACATTATTCCGAACTGGACAAGCATTGGAGTTGGGAGTGCTGGTGATTTTGACAGGTACTCGCAATGATTGGTCTAGGGTGGTAGGTGAGCTTGGACTTTGAGAATTTGCATAATCTTCTGGATTGGTTTTGGGGGCAATCAGTTTAAGTCCTTGAGTGTGGGTGAAACATCCAAACACGTCTTCTTTGGGATTGTCTTCGGTACGATCTGACCCCCAAATTGAACGTGCTTTGGCAACTATGGCATTCGCGAGAAGTGGGTTGATTTTTTCGATTAAAGCAGGCACCCAACCATCGCTAGTTAAGGATTGGTCTCTTTTTTGATTGAGCCAATTAGGAGTGAGTTCATTGGCTACACCATAAGTATTTTCATTGAGAGCTTCCTTGGTACCTTGAACATATTCCAAATCTTCAGTCTTGATGTCAAATTGGGCTGAGGCGCTAGGGCTATCGAGATAAGAATTGGCAATATAACCTCGAACTGAATCATAACTAAAGGGTAGAAGGGCATCATATTGAAGTCTGGTGGTTTCTGGTAGTTCCTGATAGACCCTGATTGGGTTATCGCAGTTGACAGGGTATGTCTTTAGACAATTTGGCAGCTTGTTTATAAGATCGGATAATTTGATAGTTAAAACGTTATCCGGAACTAAGGTCGTAGTTTGAACGACACTACCGCCCAACCAAAGTTCAGCCTCTGGTTCGTTGGGACCGGCAATGGCATAGAAAGGACCAGCGGTGGCAACTGTTTGGAGAAAGCTGACATAAACTGCTGGGTCTGAAAACGCACAGGTATTACCTGAACAAATACGAACTACAGGAGTCATACCCAGGGCATTGGCGTTTCTGACAAAGTCAGCGGTGCTAGCTGCATCTGAGGGGTTATAAGCGATACTCAAAACCCATCTTGAACTAGGAGAGTAGTTTCTAACTTCTTGGGGAAAAGCGCTGGACATACCTTGCGCAGAATTAACGCCAGCTTTGGCGGCATTGTCTGAAATGATGACCTCAAGTTCTTGCCCGCTCAGACGATGACCAGAAAAACTACCATTACCTCCCATAGCGTTGAAATAGATAATGCCACGAATTTTGGTATCTGCTGCAGCTGCATTAAAATCGTTTTGCATTTGAAGAATCAGAGGGTTGCGGTTGTTGATAGCTTGATCGAAAGTGTTGAGATCTCCGTATTCGGTAAAGACAAAGCTTCTACAAGCAGAACCAAGGTTGGTTTCGTTTAGAAAATTGGTATACCACTGATAAGCTGTGCGTCCATTGCTGGTATAAGTGTTACCAGAACATCCTGCGAGAGCACTAAACCTAGCTCCGGCAACTCTCATTTCGCGAACTAATGGTGGGGTAAATCTGCTTGTAAGATTAAACGCTGGTGAGAGGAGACGGATATTAGGGTTACCGGCGACACCGTCGATAACGCTATTCATATATTCTGCTACTAACTTGCCAATGCCATTGGTATCTGGTGGAGTAGCGTTGGTTTCTTCTGCTTGATAGGCAATATCGGCATCGACCATGGGAGGGATTTGTATTTGAAATCTTCTGATGAACTTAGCCTTGGCATTTAGTTGGGTTTGAAAGTTGGTAAGTCGCCAAAAGGATCGGAAAGCTTCGCGGGTGGGGTTTTTGGTGAGTGGACGATCGGCTAAAGCACTAAAAGGGAAGTAACGGGCGACACCGTCGGAGCCTAACGATTGAAGATCGAGACTATCTGGTCCGAATCCTCCTAAACGAGCTTTAGATAGATTGATAAAAGTTTCGACACCCATGGTGTCAACACCTACAACTGGATCAAAAGTAGTAAGTCCAGTGGATGAGGGTGGGGCGCCGCAACTTTGCTGAATAATGTTAACCTTGGGAGGATTTAGGCAAGTTAAACTGTAATCATCTAGATTGTTGTGAACATAGAGGACCTCATCTGTTTGAGCGAAAACTACGGCAGGTCCCAGGAGAAAAGCAGAAAACAATAAGCTCAAGAAGTAATAAATTTTGTTCACAGTTGGCTTAATTATAGCCTCAGTTGTGTTACTGGAATCCAAATTGAGTGACGGTGGCACCGGTGAATTGTTCAATCAAGACTAAAATCAACCAAACACCACCAAGCAAAAGAATACCGATAATGGCAAAGGAGAAGGTACTCCAGGCAGAGGCAATAGCTTTGGGATCATTGGCTCCCATTATTAATTTTGCACCAGCAAAAATAACCATGAAAAGGGCGACAACGATGATGAGGGCGGGTACTGGTTCAAGTAAATTTGCAATTAGGCATTGCAAACCTCTAACAGTAGCGACATCACCTGAGGCAACACAGTCTCCAGTCCAAGGAGCTGCGTGAGCAGGTTTGGCAAGACTTAGAAAGGAAAAAAAGACAAGGACTAGGCTAAGTAGGAGGGCGGAGATTTTGACCATCAGATTTGATTATACAAAAAACCCCGCAAGGCGGGGTCTTTTGTTGGATAAATAATCCTAAAGTCGAACTTAGTAAGGTCGGGGAATACTGAGGGTACCGTTAAGACCAGCATCAACTCCAAAGAAGTAGGAGATGATACGTACCAACGCCCAAGATGCGGCAATGATAGCTAAACCAACGAGAGCAGCGGTGATACGGTTTTTAGCACCTTCGGTCTTACCTTTGTCTCCACCTGAAGTGAGCCATTCGATTCCACCCCAGACGAGGTAGACGAAGACCAAAATACCAGAAATAATAATGGCGACGTTCACACCAGTGGAAACTAATCGACCAATATCAGTGATTTTGGCCTCTTCAGGCTTACCAACACCAATATTTTGTGCCAAGGCTGGTGTAGCCAGGGCGAGAGTGAGGGCGGCTGAGTTAGCCAGCGTAGCAAGTTTCTTCATAGACGTAATTATAGTTGAATGTGGTGGAGTGTCAAATTGGACGGAAAAAAGACTTATGAGAGAGGATCGGGAGAGCAGATATTAGGAGCGTCTATGCCGAAGAAGGTCAGGGCTAATTTCCAAATAGCGAAAGCGAGAGCAACTAAAGCAACGCCAATAAGGGCGTTCATGATGCGTGAGCGAGAATTCTCGATTTTACCCTTGTCTCCACCTGAAGTTAGCCACTCAAAGGCGCCCCATACCAAATAAACTAAGAGCATGATACCTGAACCAATAATGGCGATATCGACAAA
>CAZBFU010000031.1:5296-6788 GCA_964491365.1 uncultured Pseudomonadales bacterium | reverse complement strand
GATAGTGGTTTCTTTTCAATTCGACATGGCTCAGCCTTAGGTAATTTCGCTGGCAATACTAGTTATGCTGGTATATATCCTAATTACCCAACAGTCACCTCTGCTCCAGGTGCACTAAAACTCAATGCTGGAAACGGTAGTAATGGTTGGGTAAGCGGAGGATTTTATTATGCTGATAGCGGTAGTGGAGGACTATTAAGCAACCTTGGTTCTTGGGCACTTCGTATTCCCTACAACTCACAAGATATCATCAATGATTATGGTAATGTCGGTTTCAATGCTTACCCCAACAGTACCTACAAACTCACCGTAGGCGGTACTGTCCCCAACTACAATACCCTCTTCAGAACTCAACTTTATGTAGCCAGTAATACTGATGGTTATGTATCAATGACTGGTACAACCGGATCTGCTTACAATGTTAAATATCGTTTATTGAATGCAGGTAGCGCCAAATGGGACATCGGCTTATCGACAACTGGTGGCGATAGTTCTGGTAATAACTTTGAAATTTATGCCTATGGTGGCCAAAACAGTCACGAGCTCTTCTGCGTCTTCAATTCAACCAAATCCTGTTACACTTATGGCCCTTGGAGGATTCCAGGTGCATCTACTAGAGTAGTTCGTTTTAAAAATGCTTCAACCACTGATAGTTGGTTAAGACTCGTAGGTGATAACGATAACGGTGTTCACAATCTCGCCGTTGGTAGTATGTACTACAACGGTGCCGTAAAATTTGATCTAGCTGAAATGAGTCCAGTAAATCCTGCTGATCAAATGAGACTTGGTCAATTAGTCTCCGTAGACAATTCACATGATTTTAGACTCACACTAGCAAATAAAAACAATATAAATTCTTTATCTGGAATTGTCAGCCATGTAAATACTGCCTCACTGGTGATTGGTGGTGAGGTTGATGCAGCTCAAGCTGATCAAGTCGATGATATGAAACCTATCGCTTTGGCTGGTAGAGTCGTCACCCTGGTCAACATCGAGAATGGAGAGATCTCACAAGGTGATGGTATTACCGTTTCAAGTATTTCAGGTGTTGGAGCCAAAGCAACTAACACTACACGTATAGTATCCAAGGCTATGGAAAAGTTCGATGGTACCACTGTTAATTCACTGGGGGTAAATGAAATTATTAGCAAGATAAAAGCAGAAATCTCAACTACTCACGACGAAAATCGAATCAATCAGTTAAAGGGAGCTATAGCTCAACTAACAGCCGATCTTCCAGACGGTACCGGTCGCATCATTAGTTACATTTCCAAACAACAATCACTATCGGAAGTAGACCAAGAAACACTAAACAATTTATATCAAAACGAACAAACTATTAACAAACTTAAAGAAAAAATCGCACAGTTAAAAAATTCCAAATGATCATGAAAAATAATTCTAAACTAATCACTTTTGTCATCATTGGACTCGTCTTCTTAGGTCTTTACTTAAGTTTTGAAGTTTATCAACAATATCGTAATAATCAAAA
>CAZBFU010000031.1:0-5196 GCA_964491365.1 uncultured Pseudomonadales bacterium | reverse complement strand
TATTAGTTTTCTTTATTCACCATCGACAGAAAACTCGAATATCAATCTATTTACACCAAGTATTTTATTTTGTTCTCATTCTCGCCTATCTTCTTTCGACTCAATTTGTTTCTATCGCACCTACCGTTTCTCTCGCTGGAGAAGTCGCTTTTTTGCTTACCCTTACTCCATTTATCTTCATAATTAACAATAATCACAAATATCAGACTGCTGCCGGATTTGGTTTACTTGGTGCATCAGTACTTCTTAGCGTTTACCATCTACTTGCTCTTACTAAAATTGTCGCCTTCCTTCCATTCACACAAGTTCCAAGTGAAATTACGGGACCAGCCGGAGGTTTAATAGCAAGTCTAATTGTTATATTTGCAAGTTTGGTGTTATTACCAAATACATCAACTTTTAAATACTTAAAATATCTTCAGTATCTAGGCTTGTTTAGTATTATTTATGTACTGGTTACTAAACCAGAATCTAGACCAATTGCCCCTTCCCTTTTGGATGGTTGGAGTGTCTTTCTTGATTCACTCAAGAATCCACTTAGATTATTGTTTGGCTATGGGGCAGACACTTTTGAAAACCTATATAGTGCTTTTCGTCCAGCAAGTATCAACCAGTCACAGTATTGGACGATTAAATTTCCTAGCAACTGGTCAAAAATCCTTGAAACTATCTCATCCATAGGTTTGATTGGAATTGCGCTTTGGTATCAGTTCTTTAAAACCCTTGCCCCCAAAGACAACACTCACAATCAAAAAAACTTTTACTTTATTGTTCTCTTGTTACTCACCCTAACCTCACCCAATATCGCCACTATCTTTGTGTTGATCGTCTCGCTTATTGTCTTTTCAGATTACACTCCAGTTTTTGTGATCAAATCAGACCATAAATATTACCCAACTATTTCCAATACTATTTCAATAATTTGTTTAGCCATTTTAATTTTAGGAAGTTATAAAGTTAGCCAAAATCTAAGTTCTACATACCTAGCTCAAAAAGCAAGCGTTCAAGCAGCGGCTGAAGATTTTGAAGGTAATTTCAAAACTCAACAGCAAATACTAAAGCTAGATGGAAATAATTTTCTTAACCAATTAAATTACTCCAGTATCAATCTCAAACTAGCATCTCTGATTTCCAACAACCAATCTTCACCCTCGGCTCAAGTTCAAGAAGAATTCAAAAAGTATCTAGACGAAGCTGTTAATGCCAACACTATTGCCACTAAACTTAATCCATTGTCTGCGGTTGCATGGCAGCAACAAGCTAGACTTCTCACCCAACTTAGCCAACTTGACGCCAAAACTTTAGACTCAGCATTAAAAGCATACCAAACAGCTATTAACACCGATCCGGTCAACCCAATTCTTTATCTAGAACTTGGTAACCTATTCGTACAACAAAATCGTTTAGATGAGGCACTTGGCGCTTATACACAAGCTGTAAATCTCAAAAATGATTTACCAGATTCCCACTACTTAATCGCCAAACTTTATTCGCAAACAGGTAACTTCGAGCAAGCTAAACAAGCCTACGAGAACACTCTTAAACTGCTCGACCCCAATCAACAAAAAGAACTAGTTGATCAAGTCCAAAAAGAACTAGAAATGGTCACTTCGGAACTCGAAAAAGCTTCCACAAAGAAGTAAACTGAAATAAGTGCAAGTAAATAAACAGTCGGGTTTTACCTTAATTGAATTAATGTTGGTGGTAGCCCTAATTGCTATCCTCTCTGTTGGTTTTCTCTTTGCAGGACGTCTCCAGTTTTCAAAAGCCTTTGATGCTCAACGCAAAGCCGATCTACACAAAATAAAATTAGCAGTTGAAAGTTATTATTCAGACCACAACTGCTACCCTGCCCAAGAAAATTTCAATACCTGTGGCTCAGACAATACCCCTCAAGACACACCGCCTGGAATGTCGCCTTATCTAGATTACATTCCTTGTGATCCAGAATTCAAAACACCATATCAAATCATTACCGATCCTTCCGCGGCATGTGATCAAAAATTCTATGCCTTTGCCACATTAAGTTTCGGAGCAGATCCCGACGCTACTTGTCCAGGTCGATATGGTATCGCCAGAGGCGATGTAAATAACGACGAGCTTGTACTTACTTGCGAAGGTTCTGTCACTTGTGATGATGGTTATTTCGCCTGTATCGCTGGCACGTGTACTCTAGTTAGTGCCTCGGCTAAACCTGGCTGTTTTCCCCTCTTCTGTCATCCTACTTGTTCTAACGCTTGCGCCATCGATTCAGAACCAAATGGAAGTTTTGATTTTGAAGCCTATCCACAACCTTGTCTTTAATCGTTATAATCAAATTTGCTCATGGTCATCGAAACTTATCAATCTAGCTACTTTAGACTTCCCAAAATAAGTCTAAACACTGACAAACTTCTGATAGGAATCAGTGTGGGTTCAACTCTTGCGATTCCACTTGTTTTAATTTATGCCTACTTTAATTCTGCTACCATCATGCCTTCTGGAAGCTTACTTTCACCAATTCCAGATGGCATTCAAGCCAGTGTCATCTCACCTACTCCCAGTCCTGCAGTTAATCTAGCTCAGCTTCTAAATTTCTCACAAAGTTATTTGGATAAAGCATATGATTTAAGTAAAAATCAATCTCAAGTTGAAAAAGATAAACAAGAAATTTTAGCCGCTCTCAACTCCTCACTTACCTATGCCAATCAAGCCGTGTCATCATTTCAAACTCGCCCAGAAGGTTATCTAGTGAGAGCTAATATCTATACCGCTATCTCCAAAATCAAACCAGAAGCCATCTCTCAAGCTCAAAAGGATTTAGAAATTGCCAGCCAACTTTCTTCAGGCAATACCCCCTCACTACCTCCTGTAACCAATCCTATCAACCTAATCCCTGATGAGCAGGCCATGACTCAAGCTAACCTAATTGTGGCTTCGCCAGAAGACGAAGTTGCCAATAATTCCTCGACAGAAAACAGTAATGCTCATAAAACCACTATTGTTATACCAGCAGGCTCAAATGAATTCAAAGTAGTTGATGCCAATGTAGACGCAGATACCTATATCTATCTGATACCCAAATCTAAAGACAATCCTATCTATGTCAAGGCCAAAGCAAAAGGCTCATTCTTAATCGGTTTAGCCAATCAATCCAATCTTAATTTGGAGCTTGAGTACTGGCTCATTAACAATCATAATGACGCACCATGAGACAAATCATTGATAACATTTCTAACCTGCTACTTAAATTTTTACTACCCATCACTGCTCTCGCTACTCCTCTTTTTTTCTTGCCCTTTGGTACTGAACCTTTTTTCCTCAACAAACGCTACTTAATCCTAGGTTTAGGGTCTCTCGCCCTCTTCTTCTACTTGGTTCGCCAATTAACTAGACGCCGCATTCATCTCTCTCTCACCCCAAGCTTGATGCCGCTTCTTTTAATGGTTTTTGGTTTTGTTTTGTCATCTTTTATTCAATCCCCTACAACTTATGTTTCACTTATTGGTAAAACTTCCTTAATCGTTGCCTTAACTTTTATCTATCTGGCGATCACATCTTCCCAAAAGAACGACTTTGTTATCAGAAGTACCATTTCTCTGGCTGTTTTAGCTTCGGCGATCAACTCTCTTGTCAGTCTTTATTCGTATGTTTCCAATACTGCCTCACCTTCTGAGTCTGCTGCAAGTTATTTTTCTCTTTCTGGCAATCCTTTGTTGTCTTTAGTGCTTTCATTAAGCGTACTCCCTGCATTGGTTTTTACTCTGCTTAAAATCAAATCTACCGCTGCTAAAGCAGTCATTTTCTTAAGTGTCCTGCTTAATACTGCCAATAGCATTACTCAAATCATGCTTATTCTCCCTGATGCTGGGCAACCTTTTTACCTAACTCTTCCCTGGGCAGCTGGTTGGTCAATTGCCGTAGATATTTTCAAGAATTTACGCACTGCCCTACTCGGTACAGGGCCTGAAACTTTTCTCTCTGCCTTCACCAGACTTAAGCCAGACATGCTCAATCAATTGCCCATTTGGGACACACGCTTCTCAAGTAGTTCCAATGAGTTCTTTGAACTCCTTACTACCACAGGCTTGATTGGTGCTTTAAGTTTCTTATTTGCCTTTATTAATCCAATTACCAAATCACTTGCGAGTTTTAAACCAAAAGACTTTTCCTTTAATCATTATTTCTCTTTGATTTTTACGGTCACTTGTTTGGTATTAAATTTACTCTTACCAACCAACGTCATCTTGATCACTTACTCTTTTGTTGCCCTCATACTCCTCAATCTGTCTCTTAAACAAGAAACCGATTCAGTTGGCGAATTAAATCTAAACCTTTCTACTTCCAACGTCGACAATAACGGTCACATTCTCCTCCCAGGAGGTTTATTTGTTGCAGGTACCATTCTCTTGGTCTGGTCCTGGTTCTACTTTGGTCGCTCTTACATGGCAAATCTTGAAACAGCTTCTGCTATCTCTAACCTCAACACCAATGCGACTGCAAGTTATCAATCTCAAATCAAGGCATATCAACTTGAGCCAATGAATCCTACTTACCGTATCAATTTCTCACAAACATCTCTAGCCCTTGCCAATGCTATTGCTGGCAAAGAGGATCTTAATGAACAAGATAAGACCAACGTCACTCAGCTGGTTTCTCAAGCTATTAGAGAGGCTAAGAATGCCACTCAACTAGACCCCGCCAATGTCATCGTTTGGGAAAATCTTGCCAACATCTATCGTCAACTGATAAGTTTCGCAGACGGCTCGTCTGATTGGGCACTAGCAAGTTACACTCAAGCTATCAGACTTGATCCAAAATCAGCTCGTCTCCGACTTGATTTAGGTGGACTTTTTTATCTACTAAAGGACTACGACAATGCCATCAAACTGTTTGAACAAGCAATAACTTTCAGATCAAATTACACCAATGCTTACTACAATCTATCTGCAGCATACAAAGCCAAAAGTGATTTCACCAACGCCGCTGCTAATATGCGAATTGTGACTCAGTTAATTGATCCCAAAGCGGCAGATTATCAAAAGGCAGTCGATGAACTTAAAAGTCTAGAAGAGCAAGCAGCCAAAGAATCTCCCAAAACCAACGCTGATGCGCCAACCGATAAAAAAGACGATAAGCAAAACATTGAGTTGGTCACTCCTACCCCCACCCCAACCAATACCACCAAGATTGAATTACCCAAAGAAAGTGCACCTG
>CAZBFU010000030.1:5494-6983 GCA_964491365.1 uncultured Pseudomonadales bacterium | reverse complement strand
CTTGCCAAGGAGAGGGCAGGGTGAGGTTTAGTGGTGATGCGTGTGTACGTGTTTGGCGAGGGCACCGTATTTTTTCAAGACTATGGCAGTAAGTAAGGTAGTGATGGGAACAGCCAAGACAAGGGCAGTGGATCCGACGATGGTGCGAACAATTTCTTCAGCCAAAAATTCACTATTTAAGACTACCCAGAGTGGTTGGATGGAGTTGGTGGTGAAGAGAAGAAAGAGTGGCAGTGAGGCTCCAGCATAAGCCAGGACCAGGGTGTTAACTAAACTAGCGATATGTTCACGACCGACAGAAAAACCACGTTTAAGTAGTTCTGACAAACTTTGTTTGGGATTGGCTTGATAGATTTCATCTAGGGCAGCAGTCTGAGAAGTGGTGATATCGTCCAAGACTCCAAGTGTGCCAATAATTATTCCACCCAGGAGTAAGCCTTGAAGATTTATAGATGAGGTAACTCCTACTTGCAAGAAGACCGCTTCTTCGGTGCCGCCACCACTTAGGAAACTATTGATGACAAATAGATAGGCAAGAAAGGTAGCAAAACTTAGAGTGACTAAGGTAGATATAACAGCAATGCTGGTACGTTTGTTAAAGCCGTGTGCCAGATAGAGAGATAAAATGGCAATTGCAACCGCACCAATATAAGTGACTAGGATGGGGTTTTGACCAGAAATCAAACTAGGGACAATAAATTTGATCAAAATAATCATGGTGCTTGCCAAGCCAGCTATAGAGCCAATACCGTGACGACCGCCCAAGAGGATGACGAGGAAGAAGAAGATCGCGGTAATAGTGAAGAGATTGGGTAAGCGGTAACGATCAGTTAAATAGTAAGTTGGTTGTGAATCTAGAGCGTAACTTTTATTCACAACCACTTCATCTCCTTCGTGATATTGCGTGGGTGAATCTGAGAGAAAGTTGTCACCAATTTCGATGGCGAGTTTCTTACCAGTTTCTGTGCCCTTGATTATGACGACAGTGAGGTTCGTTGAATCAGCTGTTCTTGACAGTGAAGTTACTTTGCCGAGCAAGTATTCATCTTTGGGGATGGAAGCCTCTTGGGCGTATACAGAAGGGGCTGGGAAAGATAGGGACAAGGGGACAAGGGACAAGATGAATAGTGAGATGAAAATGATTTTTCTCATAAAGGGTGACCTGGGGCAGAGTCGAATCACCGCAGAGCGGGATCCCGCTTTGCGGGACTGCCGACACTTAATAATAGTTTATGAAAATTATATCCGCCTTTGTAAGATTTTATTTGAAGCTCACGTATAAATGCTTGTGATCTTGTTTGGTATGACTCTTGGTAAACAATAACAAAAGGTCCTCTATTTTTCGTCGATCTATTTTTCCCTTTATTGTGTTGCGAAAGTCGTTTTGAAATGTTGCTGGTAGAGCCAATATAAAATTTATGAGTAGTAGTACTTTGTAGTATGTATACGTAGTACATTCTGTGACCTGGGGCAGAGTCGAATCACCGCA
>CAZBFU010000030.1:0-5394 GCA_964491365.1 uncultured Pseudomonadales bacterium | reverse complement strand
GCTACCAGGTCTTATTTCAAATCTACTGCGAAGAGGTTGTAGGCATCTGCCTTCTGGTTGAGATTACTCAAGACAATCAGACGATTACCATCTGGAGATACAAAAGATAAGTTATCTTTGATGATTTCGTTGATGATAGTGGTGCGATTGAGACCATCATACTCAAGAATATCTAAGCCACTTTCAGTCGAGAGGATCAAATGACGATTGGAAGGATACCAATTTAAGTTACTACTTAATTGAGGAACAAATTGATCTTGAATGATATGTAGTTTCTCAAGAGTTGTAAGTTCGGTTACTGGAGTTGTTTTAGTGGTTTTAGAAACTATCTTGGAGGGGGTAGGGGTTGGTGTAATGACCATGGTGGGCATGAGTTCACCAACATTTGTCAATAAAGTATGGAGTCTAGAATTGACGACGCCTTCAATTTTGTAATTGGTGAATTCTTTTAGGTCAAAGACATAAACCTCACCCTTCTTAAGATTTCTAGTTTGAGCGGTTGGGTTGATATTGGGTAATGAAGTTTTGACTAGGGAGTCGGGCAAACTAAATTCAACTGAAGCGGTAAAAAAGAATTTCTCTTTATCTGGACTGAAGTAAACGTTTTGGGCACTTTGAGTGGCAATTTGCGCTAACTCAATTGGTAAGGCTTTAAGGGCGGCTAGATTGATTTCAACTGCTTGTGATTGCCATTCTTCGATCATCTGAGGGATCTTGAAGGTGGAATCAACCATGTTTTTGGGGTCATTGAAAGAGCGGGGACTTAAAAGGTGGCTACTTGAAATTTTGTTATCGGTGACGAAGGCAGCCAAGATTTGACTACTATCTGGCGACCAAAAGAATTGGGCAGTACTGTAGTCATGAGTATTCATGTCTGCAATTTGGGTCAATTGACTACCCAAGAAATTGGGAGACAGGGAAAGGATGTACACACCATTGTCAGAGGCAAATGGTGATTCAGTCATCAGATAAAGTACCTTTGAATTATCTGGGCTGATCAGAGCCTTGGAAACTTGGTAAAAGGTAAGAGGTGTAATGGTAGGAAGAGCAGGGAAAAGTCTGGCATCTGCAGAACTTACTAACTCATTTCTTATAGGTAGAGTTTTGGTCCATGGTTGGAAACCATTCTTGAGAATCTTGACTTGGTAATCATCTGGTTCAAGATACACAGTGTCATCAGTAACGGTAGTTAGTTTGTCATTGACAAAAACTTGGGCACTTTTGGGATATGAGGTGGTGGAGAGTAATCCTGTACCTTCGAGAGCAATTTGTTTGAGGCTAGGTCTATACCCCTTAGCAAATTTGATAGAAAGGGCGGTTCCACCCACCAATAAGGTCACTATAAGTAGTGTGGTAAGGAGGCGTGTTCTTTTGTGTTGGGTGCTCACAGAACATATTATAATGGCAACCGACATGAAATGGACCTTATCAAAGAAGATCGGAATAGACTTGGGCACGGCCAATTGCTTGGTATATGTGGCTGGAGAGGGCATTGTGCTCGAAGAACCTACAGTGGTGGCAGTTTCGCTAACTGACCAAAAAGTCCTGGCGGTTGGAGCTGAGGCTGAAGCTATGCTAGGTCGGACTCCAGGCAACATCAAGGCATGTAAGCCGATGCGAGATGGCGTGATTGCAGATTATGCGGTGACAGAGGCTATGCTCAAATATTTCCTTCGCAAGGTTGGTGCGGCTAACTTGTTCAAACCTGAAGTGATGATTTGTGTGCCGGCAGGAGTGACGCAAGTAGAGAGAAGAGCGGTCTTGTCTGCCACCATGGCAGCAGGAGCCAAGAGTGCCTATCTAATCGAAGAACCGTTGGCAGCGGCGATAGGTGCAGGAGTGCCAATTGCCGAAGCATCTGGCAACATGATATTGGATATGGGCGGGGGAACCAGTGAAGCAGCTGTCATTTCTCTTGGTGGAGTGGTGACATTTAAGAGCATCAGAGTAAGCGGTAACAAAATAGATGAAAGTATTACAAAGTACATAAGAAAGAGACACAATTTGGTAGTAGGTGAAGTATCAGCCGAGCGAATCAAGATAACTCTAGCCAGTGCTACCAGACCACTTAAGGAAGAAGGAATGGAAGTGACAGGACGAGATTCAATTACAGGCTTACCCAGATCAATCATGGTGAGTAACTTGGAAGTTCACGAAGCCATCCAAGAACCACTGTCTCGAATCATTGGAATGATTAAGACTCTTTTAGAAACAGTACCTCCAGAACTATCTAGTGACATCATAGACAAGGGAATTGTGATGACCGGAGGTACCGCAACACTGACAAACTTTGATAAGTATTTGACCAATGAGACCGGGGTACCTGCCTTTGTAGCAGAGGATCCATTACGGTGTGTAGCGAAAGGAACTGGGATGGCAATTGAGAATCTTGAAGTTTATCGACGTTCAGTGTCTGCAAATAAGTAGAATTCCTTTGTATCAATCATATTTGTGTATATTAGCAATAGGTAATTTTCAGTGACAAAGTATTGTTATAGCTATAAACATGACAATTCTATTTATTACGATATAGGTCTATCAACTTTATATATTTTAAAAGTCAATAAAATAGGGACTTAGTTTAAATTTGGTTTATGTTTGTGAGTAGTAAAGATGGGTTGATATTTTAATACAGACGTAAACTTACTCCTTCTTTAGTGTTAGTATTTTTGTTGATTTAATACACCTCACCCTACCCTGTCTTATGTAAGGAAGGGGGAATAGATGATGCTAGAGTTGAGTTAGTAGATGAGTGAGGTTATTCGAGAGTTTACTCCTGAGAAGTGTTAGGTCATTGATCATGTAGGAGAGTGGAGATAATCAACACAAAAACTTTGTGGAAAGAAAAGGACATCGGTAAAAGAGTATACCCTGCAGGGTATAGGTTGTGCACTTGCGGTGATTAATTTGGTGGAGTTGTATTCATGCGGGATTTGTTCTGAAATACAGAAGCGTATAATGCGAAAAGTTTGGATCTTTAACAAGCTTTAATCAAAATAGTGATAAAAGGAGTGAAAATATTAGTTTTGTTGGTGATTATTCACGCATGAGGTTGCGTGATAAAGACGAAGTTTTACGATTTTCTAGATTGGTAGATGCTTAGGTTAAATAGCTTCATTTTGAGCCTATTTAGTAATTTTGTTATAGATCTGGATAATTGAAATTGGGTAGATTTTTAGAGTTCATGTTTATCGAAGTTTTGTCTAGAATTTCTATATCAATGTAGGATGTTGATTATAAGTGTATAGGACTAAATATTATGCAATCTATGTTGATGTATATGATGATCGAATGGTTTGATTAAGGCTTATAAAAGTATATTTTAATCTTAAGAATATTTTGACATTTATTTACTTATATTTCTGAAATAGGTATGGAAATAGAGGCTAATATTTGTTCAATATATTGATTATGTATTCTATTCATGTTTATAAATATGTATCCTTATAACAACTAGATCATAGTTTGATGATTATGATTAATATAAGATATGAAAATGTACCTATAATATGTTGAATATATTGTTAATGATTAGGTTTAAGTCACGTACAGATCATAGATAGGTGAATGAAAGACTCTTCGCAATGTAAGTTTTACCCAAATATTAGCCATAAGCTATACAAAATAGCTTGATCAATAAAGAAAAGAAGGATATCTGTATGTTTAGCAGTAATGATGTGTAGCTGCTAACTTTGTGCCTGTTATATTTGAGAGCTTTTGTTGAGTATAATGAGGGAAATGCCGAAGGCAAATTTGTGGGGAATCAGCGTGTATGAAAATGACTTTGAGAGTGCGTGTAAACAAATAGAAGACGAGGCTGTGAAGATGAAGTCTAGTTTACTGATCACAGCATACTCGGAATTTTTTGTAGCCGCAACACGAGATGATGAGTTTAGAAAGTTGTTAGAGAATTCATGGATGGTGGTCCCTGATGGTGTTTCTGTGTTGGCAGCAATTGACTTTGAAGCTAGAAGTAGAGACTTGTCAGCCATAATGAGACTTTGGAATGGCTTTAGAACGGCAGGAAAGATTCTGAATGGTTACTATCACCCCATCAGCGGAGTGAAGTTGTTTGAGGAATTGATAAAAACTGCATCGAGTAAACAGCAAAGTGTATTTCTATTAGGAGGCAAGAGTGGAGTGGTGGAGAAAGTTATTGAGAAGATCAAGACGAAGTATCCAAACTTAAATATTGCAGGTGACGAAGGTGAGGCAGTTGTAGGAAAAGATATTAGTACTGCCTTGAGAGTGGTTGAAAAGATTGAGAAGTTTCAGCCAAACTATCTTTTTGTAGCTTATGGTCCGGTTAGACAAGAGAAGTGGCTTGAACAGATGCGTAAAACTCTAAAATTCGGAGTGGGAGTAGGAGTGGGTGGAACTTTTGATGAGTATTTGGGTAATTTCCCTAAGGCACCTAAGTTTTTGGAAGAGCATGGTTTGAAATGGTTCTGGAGATTGTTAGTAGATCCTGCCAGAATCGGCAGAATTTACAATGCGGTAATTGTTTTTCCGTATTTGGTCTTCAAGCGGGGATCGTGAGGTGAAGGGTTATTTTTTCAAACTTTCGGGGTTGATGCCGAGGAGCCAGAGAACAGACTCTTTTTTGTAGCGGCGATCACCTCTGGAATTGATACGGATAGCAGGAAGTTTGCCACGTTTGCCCCAACGCTTAATTGTAAGAGTGGAAACGCGAAGCAATGAAGCTACTTCTGAGACTGTCAGCAAATCAGGGAGAGTTGCTAGATTAACTTTGGTAGTTTTGTCCAATGAAGTTGGATTAACTACGGGGGTTGGGAATTGATCTTCGTGGTTGTCCATGTCTGATATACAAGTTATCAGAAAAGTTGAGGTGAAGTCAATGGTGGAAATAGAAATTTTATCTGTGTTATATTCCAGGTTATGTTTAAAAGTGCTAAAGAAGCAATTCGAGGGTTAAGCTCAAGATTTAGGGTGTGGTCGGAATCACAACAGCGAAAAGATATTGATAGTTTGCTGGCAAACCTTGAAGATCCAACTATTGTAGAATCTGAAAGTGTCTATTTGGTAGCAGATGCGAATCGAGATTATTTGATTGAACAAGGACTATTTCGACTTTACAGTGCAGAGTCAATTACCTGGCAGAGACAGGGTGAGAAAATTTTGGTAATCGTTGTTTATAGTCATCATGGGGTAACTTCGAATTATGTAGTGGAACTTAAAGTTGATGAAGATAAGAAAATAAGATTTGTGGATATGAAAGAACATATTAGATCTAGTTTTCAGAACACAGATAGAATTGTTACTGAAATCGATTTGATAATGGATATTTTGGAGTTAGTCGTTGAGGGGGTAGAGGAGTGGGAGAAAGTAAACGGGGCTGATTTTTAGTTTGGTAGTCTAGATATGAAAAAGCCC
>CAZBFU010000029.1:0-7522 GCA_964491365.1 uncultured Pseudomonadales bacterium | reverse complement strand
GCTTGGACCAAAACCAATATGACTGTTGCCACCGGGCAACGATTAGCACCTACCCAAACCATCTTTTCCACCGCCGCACTTACCGGTACAGCTAACCGGCTTTATTCAACTGGCCCCGCTGCACGCGCAGTTCAAACAGTCACTGATCTTCACGTTGGCTCATCATATACACTTTCTATCTATCACATGACCGATCCTTGCTATTACTACCCAACAGTAGCAGGAGAAATGTCAGTCAATACCACTTCCACCACCACCCAAAGCTTCAGTTCTACTGGAGTCTGGCAACGTGCATCAGTTACATTTTCTGCTACCGCCACTTCTCACACCATCACTATCCAAATTAATACTGAAGGTGCCTATATATTTGTAGTCACCGCCAATCTCACCCCAGGTTCATCACTACTTGCCCCCATTATTCATACCACCAAAAAACTAGCTACAGGATCGGGAGGTCGTACTCTTACTTTCGCTTCATCAAGTACTGTTCACACCATCACTGCTTCAACAGGTTCATTCACCACCGACGGTTTTGTCGCAGGCGACGCCATCATCGTTTCTGGTACAACCAGCAACGACGGCACTTATGTTTTAGCCACTGTTGCCGCCACCGTCCTCACAATAAATACAGCTCAACCTTTAGTGGCAGAAGGCCCCATCAGTACTGGTACGATCACTGGCTCAGTCTTGGCTGCCGCTGCACAAGAACTCACTCTCGCTGCTGCATGGAGCAAATCCTTAGGTGGCAACAACGATAACCAGGGTATAGAGCTTACAGTCGCCGCTCTTCCAGCAGGTGCTCATTACTCCGAAATTTACTTAGGTACTGCTAGTAATTTCACCCCTACCGACACCAACCGTGTTGCCTACACCACCATGCTTGCTTCTCACGGTATCTTTGCGCTCAATAATTCCGAAAGCAATCGCATTAGCAATTTAGTTCAAGCCGGATCTGGTGGATTTTCAGGCACCGCAATCTATCTCACCGGATCATCCGACAATGTCTTCCAAGACTTCTCTCTTGACGTAGGTTATGGTGCAGCCTCAATTCTAAATGTCTCTGCTCTCTCTAACGACAACGTCCTCGACGACTTCACCGTCGACAATTTCAGAAACAACGTCTCTACAGTAACCCCATTTACCTTCCTCAACAACTCTTCAGGTGTGACCTTACAGAATATTCAATTTAACCATTACGACATTCCATACTATACTTCCGCCACGAACTCTGCTTTAGGAGTCGTTATGAAAGGCGTTACTGGTGGTCATGCTGAGCCTGTATCAGCAGCTACAACTTATGCCCTGGGTTCTACTCTTGATGGCGTTGGCGTCTCCTTTACCACCGTTTACGACACTCTCTTCCACGAACTTTATTATTCTCCCACTACTGGTGCACTTCAGCTCCGCTTCAACGCCAGCTCTTCCGATACTCCACCCTACACTATTGTTTCAGGATCTCCTTCGTTTAGTAATACCGGCTTACTTTATATGCGAAACGCCGGTGACTCGATCGAGTTTACCTGGCCACATCGCATCTATACAGTATCTGGCTTTCGAGACATCCTCCCCAAATTCAGTTCTCTTGATTTAGGTCATACCAGTAGTCTCGACGCTGCCTTTTCAGTCTTGCTTGAATATGCCATCGACACAGGCTCAGGCTATGGAACTTACAAGCGTGCTACCCCCGCCAACTTAGCTTCTGAATCGGTTTCAACTACCACTGGCTTTTATTTCAAAGTTCGTCTCACCACTCGCCCAGGTATGATGTTTTCGACCCAAACCAATGCTTTTGTGGTTGGTGAACAAATCGAAGGCACAATTAGTGGTGCTACCGCCACCGTCGACGAACTTTACCAACTCACTACGACCACAGGTTCTATCATTATCTCTGATATCACCGGCACCTTTCTTCCCGGAGAATTAATCAGACGTGCCTCAGACAATCAAACAAGAGCGACCAACGTTGTCACCAACTCACAATTTGCGCTCTTTCCCTCGTTTAATAGTTACGTCAATGGTCTAGAAATTTTTACCAACAGTGTAGGTCCGGGTGATTATGCAGGCACCACCGTCTCTATCACACTTACCAATGTCGTTTCGGGTAGCACCTATTATGTTTTCAAAACTTCCGACGGTACTTTCTTAGGTTCAGGCACTGCCTCAAGTTCTACTGTCACCATTCCAGGCGTCGCATATGTTGCCGATTTTGGCATTACTATTCGTGTCCGTAAATCTTCAACCGCGCCCAAGTATGTACCTCTAGAAACTCAAGCTACCGTCAATTCAGCCGGAGCTTCAGTCTACATTGGCCAAACCGCTGACTCCATTGCCACCTAATCCTACTAGCTTCGTGCTATTCTTAATTATGAAGGGAGGTGATTAATTTGCCGTTTAATATTGGAACAACTGAAATCGTTATCGTTGCCGCTATTTTATTCTTCCTCTTCGGAGGTAAAAAACTCCCCGAGTTTGCTCGAGGTCTTGGTCAAGCTAGTAAAGAATTCAAAAATGCCCTCAAAGATGACGACACTCCAAAGAAAAAGAGTAAATAACTCATTTTTCTTTTCAGTTACTACAACTATTCTTTTGCTGCTATTTCTGGTGGTTAAGCCTGTCTACGCCGGACCTGCCCAGTATCAGCAATGCAATTCCAGTAGCACCTGTCAAATAGGTGAGTTCTTTTATGACGACAATTATTCACCAGTCGCCACTGCTGCTTGTACCATCACCTCACGTTACCCTGATGGCTCTCTGTTTATAAACGCCGCGAGCATGACTGCTAATTCCGACGGTTGGTATGGTTATACCGTTACCACTGGCACCACCGAAGGCATTTACCGTACCAATGTATGTTGTGTTTACCAAACCGAAACCACCTGCCTAGATAAGTCGTTCGAGGTCAAGGCACCTTCCGGTAGTAGTCTTACCGCTGCAGACATCTGGAGTTACTCCAATCGTTCTTTAAGTAGTTATGGCACTCTTATATCCGATATTTGGAACTATTCCGATCGCTCTCTTACTACTTTTGGTTCGCTCGTTAGCAACATCTGGTCCAATTCCACCAGATCAGTCACAGATTCAAATGGTAACGTCATTACTAGCACTGGTTCATCCAGCAATACCACCAACCACAACTACGCCACCAACAACTACATCTCCAACAACTATTCTTCTGCCTATACCAATTTTGAAAAAACACTCAACACTATTCTCGCCAAGGTCAATTCAGATCAACAATTACTTGAGCGCCTAGTCAATAAACCTGTTGTAAATACATTCATCGACGAAGGTGCCAAATTCGACCCTAAGGTTCTTAATCAAAAAATAGATTCTACTAAGCAATCATCCACCAGACTTTACACTGCCGCTCACTACCTAAATAGCCAGTTGACTGACTTGGCTGATCAGTACGATTCACTCTCTATTAGTGCCATCAATGAACAAGTCAATGATTTAGAAAACCATATCAAGAACACCGAACAAAAAGACTTACTCGAAGTTGGTGATTGGCTCAAAAACAATTGGGGTACCAGTTTAAGTATCGAAATCTCAGATCAAATTAGAACTATTAGTAATAAGCTTGAAATCTTAAAGCAAGATCTTGTTGACAAAGGCAAAACCGCCAACAATCTCACTACTGCGAAGTCTCTGGTCAATCACGCCTCCCGTTTAGTCTCACTTGTTGGCGAAGTAGGTATTGCTTCCGAAGGCACTCTCAAGGCATTTGTGAGAGATCTCGAACTCAACACCAAAACCTACGATGAAAATCATACAACCCTCACCAACCTTCTCACCAAGTGGCAAGGCCAACCTTCAACCCAAACCACAGACACCATTGCCCAAATCACCACCAAACTCTTAGAGGTAAGTTATATCCCTGCCCCAAACCAACTTCTTGTCAGTTTAGATTCAGATACTACCAAAACTCTCAAAAATCGCATTTACTCACTCTTAGGCTTAATCGATCTCAATAGGCGTTACCTCATTGCCACTGATACCAAAGCATTGCGTTCACTCTGGCTCGAAGAGGGCAGTGTCGTCTTCAAAGCCGTCGCCACCAACCCCAGCAAAACCATTGCCCAAGAAGTTGAGGTTAAATTTTATTTACCACCCGAAGTCAAAAGGGAACAGATTATCAAATCAGATCCAGTTCTTACCATCCAGCTAGATCCAGCCGAAAATGCTCTCTATGCCACCGCCACTGTTACCCTTGAACCCAAAGAAACTCAAACATATGCTATTGAAGTCGAAGACATCTGGCAATTCTCCCAAGAAGAATTAGCTTCCATCAAAAAACAAGCTGGTACTCTTCTAGAACCTCTCAAAAACACTGCCTTCTTTGCCCAAGGCACTACTCTTCGCAGTGACATAGAACTTTCTCTCGACAAGATCGCCCTAGCTCAATCTGAAGCCGTTACTCCAGAGAGTCGCATTCATGCATATCGTGAAGCCCAACTTGAGCTAGTTAGTATCAAACAAAAAACCGAAGGCCTCAAAGAACTCATTTCTCAATCCTCAGCTACTGGTTCTATCTTCGGCTTTGTAGGCGGTGTTCAGTCGCTCGCCGTTTGGGGGCTGGTCATCATTATTGCAGCCGGATTTGGCATGATGGTCTTTTACTTACGGTCCATCCGAGGTCTTGCTCCAGTCTCCGAATACAGCCCTTCCACAACCAAAGCTACTTCACCAAATAAGCTTCAAGCCATCCGTGCCGCCAAAGATCTCAAGTCCCAGCTACACCTCATCAGCAAAACTAGTAGTAAGTTGTTAGTCATCGCCGCTCTCAGCACCATGCTTCTCTCTACCATCTATGTCAAAACACGTTCCAATACTCGCCCCCTCATCAGTCCACTTTCAGATGTCTCGCGCTAATCTGGCATAATACGCCTCAAGTGCCAGTCAAACGTCCACATACCACGCTTATCATTTCTCAAACCGCAGATGGCTGTCTTATCAGTAGTGATTCAAGCGCTTACGACAAATTTCCAGAATGGAAAAATACACCCTTCATCAGAGCCTTACTCCAACAGTTCTTTGAATTCACTTCAGCTTCACCCCATGCTGCTAGTCTCATCAACGCCACCATGCTCATCAAGGCTGGGGTAGAGCAGACCCACACTCCATCACGTAGCAATCTCAACTTAATCATTCTTGATCCCCAAGCTTTACTCTCCACCTCTGCCTTAAATTACCTAAGTCTATCAACTAAAAAACTGATCATTGTTTCATCTCACCATCACAATACAATCCCTAAGAACAAAAATCTCTTTCAATTGAAAATAAACAAAAATAAGCTAAATCTAGAAGTCGTTCTTATCAATCTTTATAAAGTATTTCGAATACATGAAATATACATCCAATCATCAGGGCCACAGAACCGAATTTGGCTCGAAACAGAACTCTTAGATGACCTCACCATCATTACTCATCCTGTCATTGCAGGACCCAATGGGGCATCCTTTATCCTGCCACCAGAAATCAAATTCATACCACTTGCGCTAAGACTCATCTCCACCAAAATCTTCGATGATCACTACCTCATCAGTCGGTACAGTCTTGTTTACCAGGATGAATTTCCTACTAAGTAGTTAAAACCTAAGTGAATACCCAAAGATAAAAATAGTCCAAGTTTCCATTTCCCCGAAATCATTGCCGTGACCGCATGCATAGGTACTGTTAGTAACAGTCTCCAAATAACCGAACTTTCCAACCCTCCCGCCATCAAGGAGGGGAGTCGCAATACTAACTCACTTATCCCAAACAACACCCCACCTAACCAAAATGTTTCAAACTCATCATTACTTTCACCCCACCTAGCCAATAACCACTTAATCAACTCCTCCAAGAAAACTCCTAAGGACATTATCCTAACTCCTACCAGCCAAATTCCAAAAGGAGCTACTGCATACATCATCAGAACCGATAAACCACCCATAAACCATCATAACACGCACGAATCTCCTATATTCAAATACTACTTTATCTTATATTTATCAAATCCTAGGCACGATACTAGAGACAACACCTAGCCTCAGCAAACTTTTCACAATAGATTATTCAAAATAAATCAGGCAAGTCCTGTACAACTTTTAACCTCATTATTTAGCCTTAATACAACAATTTCTACATCAAATTTCACTACAAATCCAATATCTGTATTCAAATCATAATCACATGAAGTTAAACAAACAATTTTTTATCCTATATTTATTAGGTAAGCCCAAAACACAACTTATCTACCTATAATTCAAAATCTAACCCTTCTTCATTCTCCAAAACCAATCAATAATGTTTTACCAATCTTTTAACATTTTTTAATACTTTGTCTCTTGTACAAAGGTTCCTATAGTTTCTGTAAATATTTCATTACTACGTATGAATACATACCTATAATATTAGTATCCATATCCTCTATTATTTTCTATGACATTTTTCAAATAATATATACTTTTACAAGACGTATTCTTAACACATTCATATCATGATGTGCCTAAAGTCGATTATTAGGATCAATCTATATCATCACTGTTATAAGCCTATTTCTCTAGCCTTTCGTCACTTCACTGACCCCAAATCGGGGGTAAATTTACCAAGAACTCCCCTTTCCTCGTGCCTCCAGCCTCAATTCTCGCAAATACCCCCATTACGTATCAATATAGTACGAAGTAGATCAAATAGAATCATTTGTGCCTAATGATTTGGCTAAACCACATCAAAGTAAATCGAATCAGTACTTTCCATATCACTTAAAAATACTTAAGTTAACTGACCATAACATTCAAATTCTCTTTTCTCTTGAAACGTTTATAAACGACTACCATTATTTGACAGTAATCATCACCCCAACCCTCTCTCCCCTTCCCTGTCGTCTGTTCCGATGCTTTTTCTTACCAAATCCATTCCAAAAATAGACCATCTAGTCTCAAATCGAGTAGTTTGTGGTTAAATTATATACATGCAAATAAAAAATGAATAATCTATCAATCTAATTCAACGTATTGAACAACAAATAAATTATATGGAATTGTGGTCGTGGTCGATACTTTCACGCACCATACCAATTTCTTTTAGCTTCTCTTTTAGCTCTTCTATCGGATACTTCGCTAGGTCAATATTGTTCTTTTTACATTCAACCAAGGCTAAAATATAGCGTCTCGCCAACCTAGCTTCGTTTACCGAGAGAAACTCTATCGGTGGTGGTTTAGCTACCCCAAATGTTTCGATATGCAGTGCCGCCGTATAGAAAGTTCGCACTACTCGCGCACCTGTAATTGCTTCAAATGGCATTGGGTACTCATCCTGAAACATCAAGCCTCTCATTACTACCACAACCCTATTCAAGGTTATGGTTATCTCATTGGGAAAAATCGTAAATGGAAATACTGTTCTAGCTCTAAAGACAATTACCCCCGCACGTTCCATCAGCTTGTCTAAGCCATCTTTCTCTATTGTTTCGGTAGTGCGTTTCTGTACTACACTCAATATCTCTATTCTACAGCGAATCCTTGTCCCTTGTCCCTTG
>CAZBFU010000028.1:2207-7567 GCA_964491365.1 uncultured Pseudomonadales bacterium | reverse complement strand
CAAGATGACATTTTGGGATTGTTTGGAGAAAGTGAGTCAACTGGAAAATCTGTAGACTCTGATTTGTTACAGGGAAAGTGTACTTTGTTGGTTTTGAAAGCTCTGGAACTTGGAAATGAAAAGCAAAGAGCGGCAATCGAAAAAGTATGGGGTAAAAAGGAAGCAACAGAAGAAGAGTTGTTAGAAGCAAAGATGGCGATAAAAAACACTGGTTCTTATGACTACTCAAAATCTCTGGCTCGAAAAATGGCGGCAGAGGCAGCTTTATGTGCAAATAAACTTCGCAATTTAAACTTAGCTCCTGAGGCGATAGATTTTATACAAGGTGTGGCAGAGTACATGGTAGAACGAGATGTTTGAAGAGAGTTTTTGAGAGTTCAAAGAGAGTTGGTGATAGAAAACCATAGATAGAGTAGAGTGATGTCGAGATGTCCAGAAGTGTGGCGTGCCCACCAACAAGCATTAGATGCTACTAAGGTAGAAATTACGAGAAAAGATCCAAAGACGGGTGAAGGAGCTGATTTAATTTATATATTTGGTAGACCAATTCCATTTGTAGAGAATAGAGAAATAATGGAACAAAGGTTGTTGGATAGGGGGTTGTATTGGGAAGTAATTACGGAATTACTTGACGAGATTTTTGGTATCGCCACCGAAACGCCGATCTCGTCCTTGAAAAGAGTCGAGAGCTTCGTGTAATTTTTGAGGTGTAAAGTCAGGGAAGAGGGTGGGGGTAAAGTAAAGTTCGGAATAAACAGTTTGCCATGGCAAGTAACCAGATAGTCGCTGCTCGCCACCTGTTCTGATAACCAAGTCGGGATCGGGAACACCAGAAGTATCTAGGTATGAACTGAATAATTCTTCGTTAATTTTGTCTGGTGAAACCTTATCGTTGATGATTTTTTTAACCGCTCTTAAAATTTCATCTCTACCACCATAATTGAGGGCAAAGGTGACGGTTATGGAATCGTTTTTGTTCGACTTGTTGATGAGTTCTAGGGATTTTTGAGCAATATCTGAGGGAAATTTATTAATATCTCCCAGAATGCGAAGCTTGGCACCTTTTTGGACAAAGCGTGTGGCTAAACCACCAAGGGCAAAACGAAAAACCTTGAATAACTCATCGATTTCAGCAGCGTCTCGCTTCCAGTTTTCAGTAGAAAAAGCCCAAAAAGTGATATAGGGAATTTTAAGTTTGGCACATTCTTCGATAAGAGGTTCGACGACATTCTTGGCAGCGTAGCCATGGCCTTCGACGGCAGGTAAGCCACGGTCTTTGGCCCAGCGACGATTACCGTCCATGATGATTGCAAGGTGTTGGATTTGAGAAGCCATTGTGGCTAATTATACAAAGCTAAATACTAGAACGAACTCTCGAGTCCAAGAATTGAAGAAATAATTCTGACGATAACAAATGAACCGAGGACAATGATAATGCCAAAAAACGAATTGAGAATTCTGGTATTGGCATTTTGAACTTTTTTAGTATCACCATTGCTGGAAACATAATCCCATGCAGCCATGAGTAAACTGCCAAAAAAAACCGCTCCTACTAAGAAGAAAATGAAAGCAAAGAGATCAAAACCACTTCCTGAGATAAAGGTTGCTAAATCTGCATCTGGATCTATGTTAGGTGCAATTAAAGACTGAGTTTGTTTGAAATTATCAATGATGCCTGCGAAAAGTATCATATTTATAAGCCTGGTATAGCAAGAATTTTAACACCGACAAAATTAAGCATAAAGATGGAAACAAGCATGAAAATCAAACCCATGGCGGCAGAGGTGATGATTTCTTGACCAGCCTTGATACGATCAGGAATTCCTTCAGATGAAGAAACCAAAAAAGTACCATAAAGCATGAGCACTAAGGCAAAACCACTACCCAAACCGACACCTAATTGAAGAATTGAGGTAACAAAACTTTTGCCTCCCGAACTATCAGGCACAATATAAGTGGAAATACAACCAAAAGCTGAATTGTATTCACCTGCAGCGCAGGGGCCTTGTGGAGATGCGGCTTGAGCATTTTTGGCTATGAAAAAAAATGAAGCAAGTATAGCTATAATGAGGAAGTGAGATAAAAGGCGTGGTAGGCGACGAAAAAGAGCCATGCTAGCCTTGATTTTAACACGATGATGAAGGAAAAAGGACTATTAGCGATCCTATTTGTGGCTGTAATGTTTGGGTTTTTTTGGACCGGTTTAGCCATGGCTGAATCATGTGACGGTAAGAATGGTGATGATTTGTATAGTTGTTTGACCGCTGAAATAGGAAGATTAAGTAAAGATCTGGAATCTTCTAAAGCAGCTACAGCGCCTCTGGAATCTGAGGTGAAAAGACTTGATACAAATATAAAGAATATTCAAGCAAAAATTAATTCGGCTTTAGCTAAGCAGGTAAGTTTGGAGAAAGAAGTAGATGAAAAAGAAGTAGATGTGGCTAAACATGCAGTGGTGTATCAGATAAAAACGAGAGAGGTTTATAAAAAATTAAGAAGTTCAACAACATTAGTAAAAATAATGACGGCGGCAGGAACTGGGCAGTTGCGTCGTGAGATGGCATACAGAACGAATGCAAGTGATCAAGATAGACAACTAATCTTAAGTTTGTCTAAAGAAATTATTTCGCTAGAACAAACCAAAGCAGATTTAGAAAAACAAAAAGCATCACTCAAAAAATTGCAGGAAGACTTGGATAAACAAGCTGTGTTTTTTAGAAAAGAAGTAGCAGGTGCCAAACAATACCAAGCGGATTTGAGCAGTAAAATTGCACAACTTTCCGCTAAACAACAAGAAATCATAAGTGAGAAACAAGGAACCTTTCAAACAACAGTTGGTGATGTGCCGCTGGCAGATGATGCGGCGAGTAGGCCAGATTACAATCCGGGATTCTCACCTGCGTTTGCGATATTTTCATTTGGAGCACCACATTTTAAAGGGATGAGTCAGTACGGAGCTTATGGAAGAGCCAAAGATGGGCAGAATGTAGACCAAATCTTGAAAGCATATTACGGAGGAATGGAAATAAAGAAAGACTACAATCTAGACACAAAAATTAAAGTAGCTGGTTATGGAACCATGGATATTGAGACTTATGTGAAACGAGTTTATGAGATCCCTAATTCATGGGGTGATAATGGAGGGTTTGAAGCAATGAAAGCACAGGCAGTAGCGGCAAGATCCTATGCCCTAGCTTGGACAGACCAAGGAAATGGAGGTGCAATATGTACCACGGAAGCTTGTCAGGTTTATAAAAATTCCAACAAAGGGGGAAAGTGGGAAGAAGCGGTGAATGCTACCCGAGGATGGGTGTTGTGGGCTAACGGAAAACCAGTTAAGGCTTGGTTCTCGTCTACTTCAGGAGGATATCAACAATCATATACAGATAATTATTCTGGCCACACTACCCCTGGTTTATGGGATACGCCTAATGGACGAAGTGGTTGGACTAGTCAAGCATATGAAAAGAAAGCTGAAAGCCCGTGGTTCTATAAAGGTTGGTATAAGAGTAGGTCTGGAGATGCATGTGGACGATCTCATCCATGGTTGAATGGTGAAGAGATGGCAGACATCTTAAATGCTTGGGCGTTGGTGGTGAAATCTGGTCAAAGTGACGATAGAGTGACACCAAATGGTGGCTGCTGGGGTGGCAATCCTTATTCAATAAGTGAATTGAAAGATAGATCAAGTGGACATGGGGGTGGATTTGGAAGAGTAGAAGGAGTAAATGTGTCTTATTCCGACGGCGGATATACAGCTACAGTGACTTGGCAAACTGATAAAGGAAGCGTGTCGATGAGTGGCGAGGATTTTAGGAAAGCGTTTAACTTGCGTTCACCTGGAAGAATTGCGGTAAAAAGCGCTTTGTTTAACGTAGAAAAAAAGTAGTGAGCTATAATCATGATCATGACTGAGGTGCCTAAGAAGGGAATTAAAGGAGGGGTTGATGTTGTCGTCGCTGAAGTAAAGAAATTGGTGGATGAAGGTTTTAAACGTTCAACACTACATAGTTTGACTGCGTGTCCAACAGGAGTTAGGTTTGAATCTCAACAAGAAGGTGAAAAGATTCTTCTATTCATGCGCAGACATCCTGTGACCAACCTTTGGTGGATGGCGATCACAACAATGTTGGTATTTGTACCGATGTTTTGGAACGAATTCCCGTTAGTTTCAGGTTTAGAAGCCTCCAAATATTTGGCCTTAACCATGATTTGGTATTTGGGTTTGCTTTTTTTTGTAGTTCAAAATACGTTGTTATGGTTTTATAACGTTTATATCGTGACTGATGAGAGGTTGATTGACGTAGATTTTTTTGGATTGTTGTATAAGAACATAAACGTTACAAAGTTGAACAAAATTGAAGATGTGAATTATTCACAAGTTGGTTTTTTGGCAAGCATGTTTAATTATGGAAATGTAGTTATTCAAACTTCTTCTGAACAGAGATCGGATGATACTACAGAAGAGCGATCCGCATTTACCTTTGATGCATGTTCTAATCCGGACAGGGTGACTAGAGTAATTTCTGAATTAATGGATCAAGAGGAGTTGGAACAATATGAAGGGAGGGTACGATGAATGGCTTGTTGATGGCTCAAGTGACACCAATGGGACTTCTAAATACAGTGATTGCCTGGTTGTTAGTAATGATGGCGGTTGTGATACTTTTATTGGCAATTGTGACTTTGCGACAAGTGTCTTTGATGAATAGGGTGGTAAATGTACCTGTTGGAGGCTGGTTTAGTGCAATTGCCTGGGGATTTTTTGTTGTCGCTATGGTTGTGACCGCTTTTTCGGTATTATTGATATAGGTGAATGTTCTTGGAGTAACTTATTATCGTTTTGTAAAAGAGAATGGGAGTGGTTCCTGGTACCAGGTCTACGTTAAAAGTATTTTTGACAATGATGAGGTGAAGAGTGGAGAAGTTTTTGGGGTTCTGGGTTTGGTGGGAGAAGAAAGAGAGGCAGAAGGACACAAGTTGCTTCGCAAAATAGACAAAATAGAAGAAGTAGATGATTTGGGAGTGTTGACCAACGAACTACGAGAACAAGGAGCAGTGGGCGGATTTGTAAGAATTTATGTGGGTGAAGACGGAGAAAGAAAAGCAAAAGCGGTGGGGGTAGGTGGTGCAAGAGTTGGACTATTACGAAAAGGAAAATTGTATTGGTTAGTGAGCGAAGATAGATATGGCCCAGTGGTGGGTAGCTTGAAAGAAGGAGATAAACTCTTACTTTTGTCGGAAGGGGTGTTGGAAAAACTTGATACAGGAATCTTGGCGGTTGAAAGTAAATGGCAAGCGTACATTGATGATTTGATTGAAAAATTTGGTTTGGGAATAGAAAACGATGCAATGGCAGG
>CAZBFU010000028.1:0-2107 GCA_964491365.1 uncultured Pseudomonadales bacterium | reverse complement strand
AAGAGAAAGAGATACTGGTCACAAATAAATTGGTGGGGAAAGTGGGTATAAAAGATCGATTTGAGGCGGCTCTTACAGGAGCTAAACAGCTATTGAAGAAACAGGTAGATGGAGTAGTGGTAGAGGATGAGCAGCGTAAAAAAAGAAAAAAGATAGTGGGGTTGGTTGGCGTAGTCTTTCTGGTGTTACTGATCATTTCAGTTGTATTAGGGACAATGAAATCTGGTACTGAGAAAGCAAAAGCCTCATTTGAAAACGAGTTTGCAGTGAGTATAAGAAAATTAGGAGACGCAGAATCTAATTTTGCTTTGAACCCTTCTTTGGCACGTGACGTGGTAAATGAAGTGCTGACAGAAATAGAAACCAAAAAAGGAATGTTTGAAAAACAAGACAAGGTATTAGAAAAAATTGATGAGCTGAAGTCTCGAGCCGAGAAATTGAAAGAAAAAGTCTCTGGAGAAGTAAAAGTAAACTTAGAATTATATTTTGGACTTGAGATTGTGAGACCAAATATGAAAGCTTCGGCAATGGGAGGTGGGAGTGATGGGGTAGTAGTGATTGATACGGCTCAGGGAACTGGAGTGAAACTTAATTACACTGACAAAAAACCAGAATTAGTGTTGGGTCGCGGAGAATCTTCAAATTGGGATAGCGTATCTTGGTCTGGTGATTTGATCGGGGTAGCTGGTGATACGACCTTGAGTGGAGTTGTCCGGGGAGAGAAAAAGGAAGTTGCATTTGATAGTGCTGTGGGTAAGGTGGTAGCAATGGATGGATTTGGAGCTAATTTGTATTTACTTGATCAAGGCTCAAGTGAAGTGTGGAAATATTCTTATAGTGGAGGAGAATTTTCTGGTAGACAAAGGTGGTTAGCACCTGGTGTTCAAGTTGATTTATCTAAAGCGACCGATTTAGTAATTGATGGAGATGTATGGATTGCCAGTGACCAACGTGTTATTCGCTTGCGAAGAGGGAATAAAGAAAGATATGTCTTGGAAGGTATTCCTGATGCCTATAAAGTAGACCGGTTGACGACCAATGATGAAAGTAAGTGGTTGGTAGTATTGGATAAAAATGCAAAAAGATTACTGGTCATGGAAAAGGAGACTGGAGTATTTGTAAAACAATTAGTTAATGATGATTTGGCTAGAGCTTCTGATTTGGTAATGGTGGAACCAGAAGTGGTGATGATTGCGATTGAAGGTGGAGTGTATAAGCTCAAAATATAGAAAGGCTGATTTTGTGGGAAAATAGAGAGAGTGAAAACGGCACAGAACAAAAAAGTTCGATTTGATTATGACGTAATTGAGTCCTTTGAGGCAGGAATTGTCTTGAGTGGGGCAGAGGCTAAAAGTATTAAAACAGGTGGGGTGAGTATGGTGGGAAGTCGAGTAGTCGAAAGAGATGGCGTGCTTTATCTAATCGGGATGAATGTGCCTAAATATAGGTTTGCAAACATGGAGGAATATGACCCAACGCGCTCTAGAAAGCTACTTATTCATAAGAAAGAAATGCTGGCAATCAAAGCTAAAAGAGAGGGTTCAGGTTTGACCCTGGTGCCTGTTCGGCTGTATAATAAGGGGGCTCTGATAAAAGTAGAAGTAGGTTTGGTTCGGGGGAAGAAACAATACGAAAAGCGTGACGCCATAAAGAAAAGGACTGAGGATCGATGGCTCGCGCGTCAAACAAAAAAAGTACTATGAAAACAACTGGAGGTTTCCTAAAAGAACTTATGCCTGAAGTGGCTGAAAAACTTGGCCTAACCAAGCTTTCTGCTGCTAGTAAAGCTACTGATTGGGAAAAGGGAATCATGAAAGCCATCAAAAAGATGGACGGAGATGAATTCAATTTGTTCCTGGCTCAGGTAGTGATGAAAGCTGCCTCTAAACAGATCATGGGTGTAGACCTAACTAAGCAGATAGTGGCATTGAAGGAACTTAGAAGTTAGCCTCAAACTTGAATATTATAGGTTGATTTGGTATAGTTTCTATATTGGGGACGACAGGTATCGATGGGAAGAGCTCTTTGACAGTCGCAAGCCGAGCCTGAATCAAGCTCGTAAATCACGATTCAAAACATAACTGTCGACGAAAAATCAGACAGAGTC
>CAZBFU010000027.1:3856-7814 GCA_964491365.1 uncultured Pseudomonadales bacterium | reverse complement strand
GAATGTGCGGCTGGAGTATTATAAGCCCTTTTTAACTGTTTCGGGTTTTATGCTGGTATCAGATAGCTTTTCTTGATAAAATCATTAGTCATGCCCGAAGTCTCACCATCAACACATCTCATCATCCACGGTGCGCGTCAGCACAATCTAAAGAACCTTAATCTGACCATTCCTAAGAACCAAATGGTGGTCTTTACTGGTGTCTCTGGCTCAGGCAAAAGTAGTATGGCTCATGACACTATCTACGCCGAAGGCCAACGCCGTTATGTGGAAAGTCTTTCCTCTTATGCTCGACAGTTTTTAGGGGTCATGGACAAACCTGACGTAGACCAAATTGATGGTCTCTCGCCAGCTATTCTCATCGATCAAAAACAAGGCAGTCACAACCCCAGATCTACTGTCGGAACAGTTACAGAAATTTATGATTACTTAAGACTTCTTTATGCCCGTATTGGCCACCCACATTGTCCCAATTGTGGTCGGGAAGTCATTGCTAGTGATATCGCCACCATCGTTAATTTGTCTTACGACTTCATCCAGAATCACTCATCCATGACCAAACAAAAAGGGGTCAGGGTGATGGTCATGGCGCCTGTAGTTAAACAAAAAAAGGGTGAATTCAAAGAACTACTTCTAAATCTTGCCAAAAAAGGTATTTCTCAAATTCGTATCGATGGAAAATTTTTGGACACCTCAAGTACCACCAATCTTTTTAAGAACAATCGTCACACCATCGATGCCGTCATCGATAAATTGGTCATTGCCAAAGATAGTGGGGGAGAAGACTCAAAATATGATCGCAACCGTTTGTTTGAAAGTATCGAAAGTGCCGCCAAAATGGCTGCAGGTGAAGTCATTATCTCAGTAGTAAACGACGCTTCCTTAAGTTTTCCAGAGAATCCGACTCAACTTGAGGATCACCTCTTCAGTGAAGCTTTGGCCTGTCCTGTTTGTAACATCACCCTTCCTCAATTTGAACCTCGATTTTTCTCTTTTAACAGTCCTGATGGGGCTTGTCCTAACTGTACCGGTTTGGGAAGCAAACTTACTCTCAATCGTGAATTGATTATTGCTCCCAATCTCACTCTTAAAGAAGGAGGGATTGTACCTTTGGCTTCTCAATTTGAATCTGGTACTTGGTACAGCCGCCTAATTACCAAAGTCATGGCAGATGCCGGATTTGACGAACGAACTAATCTAGAAAATTTAAGCGCTACTCAAAAACAAGTTCTTTTCGATGGAACCGGAGATCTAATTCACGGCGTCGAAGGAACTAATTCTCAGGGTAAATTGACTACCTGGCATACAACCTTTGCTGGATTAATTGCAGATTTCGAACGTCGTTATCTCGAATCATCCTCAGACTATGTCAAACAAGAACTTGAACGATTCATGATCAAGCAAGTCTGCCCAGTATGTATGGGAGATCGACTTAAACCAGAAGCATTGGGTGTAACTATCGATGACTTATCAATTGCCGGATTTACCAAATTATCGGTTGAAAAAGCTTTGGAGTTCATAGAGAAAGTCAACCAGTCAACGACAAAAATCGAAAACGTTGTCGCCACCCCAATTATCAAAGAGATAGTAGATCGACTTAGCTTCCTTCAATCTGTAGGTTTAGCATATCTAACCATCTCTCGAGAAGCAGGAACCCTCTCAGGTGGAGAACTCCAAAGAATTCGCCTTGCCAGTCAAATTGGTTCTAGATTGACGGGTATTCTCTATGTTCTCGATGAACCTACCATTGGTCTACACCAACGCGATAACGCTAAGTTGATTCATACCCTGAAAAACTTAGTCAAAATTGGCAATACTCTGGTAGTTGTGGAACATGATCGCGATACTATCTTAGCCGCAGATCATTTAGTAGAGTTCGGACCAGCTGCAGGCTCTCATGGAGGACAAATCACCTTCGAGGGAAGTGTACAGCAAATGCATCAATCAAAATCAATCACGGGTCAATATCTCTCAGGTAAAAAGCAAGTCACTCCCAAAAAAAGTAATCACAAATCTAAAAATGGTCAAATCGTTCTTTCTGGCTGTCGGCACCACAACCTCAAAGATGTCGAGGTTGAAATTCCTACCAATATGCTCATTGGTGTAACTGGAGTTTCAGGGTCAGGTAAATCCTCACTGATCGTGGATACACTCTATGAAGCACTTGCCAGACAATTAAATCGCCAGCATCAACGTACTTCAATCGAATTTGGATCGATAAAATTTAATGACACAATCAAACGTGTTTCTCTTATCGATCAATCTCCAATTGGTAGAACTCCTCGAAGTAACCCTGCAACATATACCAAAATTTTTGACTACATTCGCCAACTTTTTGCTTCGACGAAAGATGCCAAATTGCGAGGATACGGTCCGGGAAGATTTAGCTTCAACGTCAAAGGTGGACGCTGTGAAGCCTGTCAGGGCGAAGGTCAAATCAAAATTGAAATGCAGTTTATGGGCGATCTTTATGTCAAATGCGAAACTTGTCATGGCTCTCGCTATAGTGAACCTACACTTGAAATCAAATATAAGGACAAATCAATCGCTCAGGTCCTTGATATGACAATCGATGAAGCTCTACCTTTTTTCCAAGGAGTACCTGCAATTGTCCGAAAACTGGAAACCCTCAAGCGAGTTGGTTTGGGTTATGTGCATTTAGGTCAACCAGCCACCACTCTCTCAGGAGGTGAAGCTCAAAGAGTCAAATTATCTTCTGAACTTTCAAAAACCGCCGCAGGTCACACCGTCTATATTCTCGACGAACCTACCACTGGTCTTCACTTCGAAGATGTCTCAAAATTGATGCAAACTTTGGTTGATCTGGTGGAAATTGATAATACCGTCATTGTCATTGAGCATAATCTAGACGTCATCAAAAATTGTGATTATTTAATCGATCTTGGTCCTGAAGGAGGTGATGGAGGAGGCATGCTGATTGCAGCAGGAACTCCTGCGCAAGTAGCCAAGGAATTTGATACACCAACTTCTCTCGAACTTCGTACCGTCCTTCCCGTATACTGACATAAATGCGTTTTGGACACTTAGTCGGTCTTGTCGTTTTCTTTCTAAAATTAGTTCTACCAAGTCCAGTTTTTGCAATCCCTTCATTCTCAACAGACTACGATGCCTCTTACATAGTCAAGCAGGAGGGTCCTACTCATGTTGTATTTAATATTTCCCAAAAAAATAACCTCTCAACTGTTTATGCCACATCCTTTTCACTTTCAGTCTCTCAAACAAATTTAGAAAACGTCAAAGTTTCCGATTCATCTGGAGAAATAGAACCACTAGTCACCAAGACTGCCAACATCACCAATATTACTTTTGAATTTGGTAGCAAAGTAGTGGGGAAAGACAAGATCAATCGCTTTAGGATTGAGTACGACACGACAGACATCGCTGTCAAAACTGGCCAAGTTTGGGAGGTAAATATTCCCAAACTAGAAGCAGATGAGAATATTTCTAGTGAGCAAATTACCTTAAGTGTCCCCGACACTTTTCCCGCCCCTGCCTTTATCGACCCCAAACCAGTTCGTGACGATGGCCACACTTTCTTCTTTAATTCTTTCTCGATGGGTAATCGAGCCATCACGGCTCTTTTTGGCTCGCAAGCATATTACCAACTCGACTTAAGTTATTTCTTAAGTAATGAATCTCTCCAGTCAGAAACAAAAACCATTACCATTCCACCCCAAACTAACTATCAACAAGTATTCATCCAATTTTTGGACCCCAAACCATCCAATATAGTTATCGATCCCGATGGCAACTTTTTAGCTCTCTACGAGTTGAAGCCCAAATCTAGTCTATCTATCAACAACAAAATGGTCATTCGCACCAATATCAAACCTGAGGTCAGTAAAACCAGTCCCAGTCGAGAATTACTTGCCAGTAATAAACACTGGAATTTCAATGAACCAATTTTTGCCAAGACAGAATTGAACCTCACCAAACC
>CAZBFU010000027.1:0-3756 GCA_964491365.1 uncultured Pseudomonadales bacterium | reverse complement strand
CCCACTTGGGGCTATACCACTGGTGGGGTGGATTACTTTCAAAAACTCGATCTTAATCACCTCACTTTTGTCATTCATGGTCACAATTCAGATCTACCCTTACCTGCTGGTGCGTTCCGTAACCCAAACTCTAGTACCAAGGATGTTCAGGTTATACCAACCGATCCAATTGAATTTCCAGCTACACAATTTAAGTTAACCTTGCTAAATCAAGATGGCGGTAATCTCCAAATTGAACTTGAAAACCTATCAGGAGTCGCAGGTATTGCTAATTTAAAAACAGCTTCAGGATCTTCAGTCCAAATCAATGAACAAAATCTTTTTATGGCTCCATTTTCAAAACAAACGGTCACAACCGCTGCAACTCACACTCCACTCTTCTTACCGACCAAGTCTCAACTTATAATTGAACTCAATGGTCAACAGCTCACTCGAGAAATCACTCTCGAACCCAGTTTTACTTCCCGTAGTTTCCTCATCTTGGGATTCAGTTTTGGAGTTCTTGCCATCTTCTCCTGGGGTTTATATTTTTTGCGCCGTCGACGGTGAACCGCTTTATATCGGCAAATCAGTAAACTTAAAGAGTCGACTCAAGCAACATCTCGAGAATGCCCTAATCCAATCTCAAAAAGCTTCTAAATACGTTCCTCTCACTGTTAACTTCATGTTTCAGGTAGTCGAAAGTGATTTGGCTGCCATTATTCTAGAAGCAAATTTAATCAAAGCTCATCAACCTCGATTCAATTCGATGAGTAAAGATGACAAGAGTGCTTGTTTCTTGTGTTTTGGTAACTATCCTCAAAGTTGGTTGAAAGTTTTTCATCAAACCGACTTAGATCGCTCGTATTTTGATCAACCAGCCACCCAAATCTATGGACCTTATGCCTCTGTCTATGCTGCCAATATTCTCCTCGATCAAATCAGAAGAATTTTTGGGTTTTGCCAGGCACCAAATAATCCTCAGCACAAATCGTGCTTTTATTTTCATCTTCATCAATGCCCAGGTGTCTGTAATGGCACTATGTCAGTGGAGGAATACGCCAAGCATCTAACTAAGATTAAGCTTTTCTTGAGTGGACAGTTTGGCACTCTACGCAAAGATCTCACGAAAACTATCAACTTACTTGCTAAGAAACAACAGTACGAGGAAGCAGGATTGGTCAAACGAACAATCGACGCGATTGATCATGCGCTCAATAGTCGTCGTTTTGCTGCTCTATATCGATCTTCGGGATTCAATGAAAGCATCATGACTAGATCTTTGATCTCTTTGGGTCATCCTAAACTGCATCAAGTACCTCGTCGCCTAGAGTGCTTTGATTTGGCTCATTTACAAAAAACTGCTTACGTCGGGGCTATGACTGTTTTTGAAAATCTAGCAGCTAATCCCAAACAGTATCGACTCTTTAAACTCTCTAGCGAAACTGCAGGCGATCAAAATGGCTTACGTGAAGTAGTCACACGAAGGTTACTACATATAGAGTGGCCAAAGCCTGACTTGATTATCTTAGATGGGGGAGTATCACAATTATCAACAGTCGCCCCAGTTGTCCCAGATGATATACCATTAATGGCAATTTCCAAAAAAAGAGAGACCTTACATTTCTATGATTCCAACGGCAAGATTGTCAACAAAACACTGCCACTTCACCATCCATTTTTACAACTTGTTCAACAAATTAGAGACGAAGCCCATCGATTTGGCACTTCTTTTCACCAAAGGTCTAAAATAAAGGTAGACTTGACTTTATGAAACGCTTTTTAAGATCGATTTTCTTAAATCTCACCACGCTATATATTGTTTCTTTATTCTTCCCTGGTCTTCAAATTCCACATCGACTTGCTACATTTATTTGGGCTGCCATCGTTTGGACGCTCTTAAATTTCTTGATCAAACCAATTGTAAAACTCCTCCTCCTTCCGATTAATTTAATTACTCTCGGTTTGTTCGGTTGGGCGGTTAATGTCATTACTCTTTTTCTTTTTCAAATGCTGATCAGTGGTGTAGTCATCAAAAGTTTCGTCTATGAAGGTTTCAGTTGGGCAGGATTTATTGTCCCGTCGATTTCGATCAATTTGTTTTTTGCTTACATCTTAACTTCTGCAACTCTCAGTCTGGTTCACTCTAGTTTGTTATGGCTGTTAAAGCCTAACAATAGTAATTAATGTAAAATCAAACCAAATGAATCCACTTCTTATTGTTCAAATCGTTGTTTGCTTAATTTTGATTGGTTTAATCTTGCTGCAAGCCAATGGAGCCACCTTTGGGCGTACTTTAGGAAGTCTTAACACCAATTATCACACTCGAAAGGGAGCGGAGAAAATGGTTTTTTATGGCACGATTCTCTTTAGTGCTTTATTCATCATCAGTTCACTCCTAAATCTAGTCTTGCGTCGATGAGTAAATTTTTTCGACGCCAATTCTGGTACTTTAGCGCCTTCTTCTCTCGCTATTATTTGATAATTCTCTTGAGCGTTCTTGGGGCAATTGTGACCATACTTGCTCTCAAGCCAGTCATTGTTAAAATTGTGAGTAAAAAACCAACTTATCGATTAGGTGTTGTTGGTACATTTACCCCACAACTACTTCCCACAATTGCTAAAAATATTCTCAATTCATCTCTATTTACCATTGCCTCCAATGGTGAAGCAGTCCCGAACTTAGCTCAGGAACTTTCTATTTCTGCTGATGGAAAAGTCTACCAGGTTAAAATTAAGCCAGGTCTAATGTGGAGTGATGGAACTCCATTTAATGCCCAGGATGTTGTACTCAATATCGCCAATGTTAAAGTAGAAGCTATTGATGGCTTGACGCTCCAATTTACCTTGCCTGAAAAATTTGCTCCTTTCCCAACTCTTCTCAACAATCCTCTCATCAATAAACAAGGCTTAACTATATCTAACTATCAAATAAAACTGACACAAAGTAGTAACGGACAGCTCACTCAAATTCTCATGACCAATCCACAGCATCAGATTAGTATCAAAACTTATCCCGCTTCTGCTACAGCTATAACTGCTTATAAACTAGGTGAAATTGATTACTTATTCAATATTGACTCACCCCAACCAGAACTTGATCAATATGGCCAATTGGCACAAGTTGATAATAATCATGAAGCAGTGGCATTGTTTTTTAATCATGATGATCCAATTCTCAAAGATAAGTTTTTTCGTCAAGCTTTGGCATATGGACTGTCTGATAAAACTTTTGGCTACTCTCGTGCATTGGGGCCAATAGCACAAACATCTTGGGGTTATACACCTTTGGTTAAGTCATATGATTTTGATCAACCCAAAGCGAAAAAGATTGTGAAAGATGCGGCAGGTCCCAACCCCTTGCCCACTCTAGAACTCGCAGTAAACCCTCAGTTACTTAAGTATGCAGAGAACATCAAAACTCAACTAGAAGGACTTGGTTTAACTATTAATTTAAAAGTTGCCACCAACAAACCTGAGGCGTTTCAGATGTATTTAACTTATTTTGAAATTCCAGCTGACCCTGATCAATATGTTTTCTGGCATTCCACTCAGCTTAATACCAACATCAGTCACGTCAAAGAAGAAAGGCTAGATAAAACACTCGAAGATGCTCGTAGGCTTGAAGTACAAGCCGACCGAAAGCAATCATATTTTGATTTTCAAAGAGTTTTTACTGAAGAACTACCTGCCCTTTTCCTCTTCTATCCAAAGTATAATTTCCTCTCTCGACATCAGGATCTCTTCCAAATAATCCCTCAATCCCAAGTCTTTTAA
>CAZBFU010000026.1:5047-8108 GCA_964491365.1 uncultured Pseudomonadales bacterium | reverse complement strand
TTAGATTACTTTAATTTGGAGACCTCTTTATGTTCGGTGTGCTTACGACAACGACGACAATGCTTGGTGATAGCAAGCTTATCAGGGGTATTGGTCTTATTGCGCTCAGTGATGTAGTTAAAATTGCCACAAACGGTGCATTTAAGTCCTAGATGTTGGCGAGGTCCTTTCTTAGCCATAGTGAAGCAGATTTTACCATAACAATAGACTTGACTGCTATAGTGGACGATAGGTATGCGTAAGACGCTGTTAACTTCGGTCGTAATTTTGCTGGTCTTGATCTTGATATTTGTAGGTTATTTTGAAATTGTAAGTAGCAATTCAAAAGGCTTATCTGAGTCAGAGAAAATGTCGATTCTTGCTACAACTTTGAATCGTGAGGTAGAGACAAATGATCCCGTTGCCAAGCCCGATAGTGTGGTGAGTGGGGATGAAGTTAGTTTTGAACTGGCAGGTGCCTTCGAACCATACTTAGTCGATGAGGAAAGTGTAAGGAAAAACCCTCAAGTGGTGGAGAGTTATCGTTTTCGAAGCGAAATGCCCACAGCCACAGCAGTAATACAAGTTTTGAGACAGCAAAAAGTACTTAAAATCAACGAAGCGTCTGGAGTCAGTGGCAGGCTAGCAAATCCAGATTATCAAGTTTTAGAGGTAATGTGGGCTGGCAAAAGAGGACTCGAATTTCGTAAGACGAAAGAGGGTAATGAAATCAGTGTTTTTATCTTGAACAATGAAAAAATCTATTCAATAGTACTCCTGGGTAACTTGGATAAAATGGAAGAAGCTTATTCTCAATTACGTGAGACTTTTCGCTTTTTGTAAATTTGAATCGTGATTATAAGAATGACACATAAGACGGTAAAGAGAAGCAGTGGTTCTGATCCCAATGAAAAGAACTGTTTTTCTTGAGAAAGTAGAAGGTTGTCACCATACTTTACCAGCAAAACAGCCTTGAAATTTCCTGGTAAATAAGAATTTTTAAAATACATAATCTCTTTTTGGTAGCGACGTATAGTTTCAGGTAAGGTGATGAGAGAGCCTTCATTGAGGATGGCTCTTCCGATTGCTTTACCAAATGGATCGAAGATGGTGACACTGGCAAAGGGAACAGTTTCTACATTACCTAAATTATGAAATTTTAAGGAGGAAGTTGTGGGTAAACCAAAGCCATTTTGGTTTAATAAAAATTGTTCAATCTGACCTTGCTCATGTTCATTACCAGTTTTGGCTCGAACAAAGACGATTGAAGAGAGAATGCCTTGAAGTTTTAGGTTGTCAGTGGTTTGATCTTCGCTGCCGATGGTGGCTTGAACTGAGGCATAGTGACCCCCACCTGAGAGCTTCTCAGATTCAATCGAAACTAATTGTTCGCGAGTTTCCCCTGGATCTAGAAGCAAGGTAAGACGCTCAAACTTGAGCCAATTGGCGAGATTATATTTGTTGTCTAAGGTGCTTGATGGTTCTAGAAATTCTATTTTTTCGCCTTCAGTGAGATCTTTGAAATCTACGGCACGAAAGGTAAGTGAAATGGGTGAATTGGTGCGATTAGTATATTTGAGAACAAACTGTGATTTTTCAGTGGCGAGATCGATTCGTAATATTGATGGATCAACTTCGATAGAATTTGCGAGAACAGGAGTAGTAGTAAATAGAAATACTATGAGAGGCAGGAGAACAAAAATCATCGTTTGGATTTAGCCAGCTCGTTGCGAATATAGATTTTGACCAATAATTGAATTAAGAGAATTATGCCGACGACACTGACGAAGATAAAGATTAAAAGTTTATACGGAATGACCCAGAAAGAAATGGTTTGAGTCAGTGGCACGTCACGAGTGCCATTGTCGTAGACCATAAGTAGGTCAGCGGTATATTTACCGAGGCGAAATTTGGAGAGTTTATCCCAATTGATGGACAGTTTTGTTTTACCATCTTCTTGAATGGTACGAACGAAGAAACCATCGTCCCAGTTTGCATCGAAATTGCGATTGGTGCCAGGCAAAACACTACCCAAATCTCTATTAATTTCAAGGATAGCTACATCTTGGTTGTGGGAACTTCTGATAAAGATATTACCTCGTGGTTTGACGTGGACATTGCCTTGATTTTCAATATTGGCAATAAAGTTAACTGGTAAATATTCGTTGATCAAGGGAACTTTGAAAGATAGGAGGGTGGCGGCTGCTTTGAGTCCATCTTTCTTGATGGTAAGAAGAGTGGGGATGATGATTTCAGCTTGGAGTTTGGTGCCTTGGACCTCTTCGATGATTTGTTGGTCTGGGGTAAGTCTGAAGGCGAAATAGTGTCCAAAGGCACCAGAGTCGGGAATACTGATGGAGTAGTTGATATCTGTCCATTCACCTGGTTTTGCCTCAACTTGTGTCGGGTTTATGGTGACCCATGAAGCTATTTCATCGTTTTCCGTTAGAGGTTGAGGAGTGACTTGATTTAAGGTGCCTGGTGCAAGTTTGTAAAGAGTAATGTTTATTTTTAGCGAACTGGCGGTGTTGTTTCTTAGTCTAAATCGATCGGTGATGGTGCTTCCAGGGACACTACTAAGTTCGATGACAGGTGGGTTTACAGTGAGATCAAGCCTTTGATCTTCTTGTGCAAAGACACTGGTTGGCAAAAAAATAAGCCCGATCAAGAGGGCGATTGTGGCAGCCAGCGGGTGGCTTTTGAACATAATTGTGATTCTACACTAGAAACGTCCTGCGGCGACGACGGTAACTACATCCTGGTAGTCGGTAGCTGCAGCTTGAATGGCACTGATAGCAGCTCGGAAAACAAGGTCAACAATTCCAGCTTGATGTGTACCAGTAGTCGTAAATATTTCTGATAATACGTTTGAGGCTGTTAGATGACCTCCTTGAGAGGTAGTTGTACCATTATATTCTCCAGTTATAGTAACGACTCCAGTTCCAGATGAACCATTAGTGTTGGTGTTCACGTCTAAGACATAACCAGAAGTACCACCTGAAAGAGTCTCTGGCGAACCATTGTCTGTACCAGGAGAGGCGATAGTGGCACCAGATCCTGCTGAATTAAGGGCACCATTGAG
>CAZBFU010000026.1:0-4947 GCA_964491365.1 uncultured Pseudomonadales bacterium | reverse complement strand
GGAGTACTGGCTAGCATTGGACCACCAGAGGATTGAGTGGCACTGGCGCTGATAGCACCATAACCTTCACTGGCTGAAGCAAGATTTGTCGTAGCACTACTGATGGTATAGGAGTTGCCGGTACTATTTAGTCCTCCGTTAGTGCCTGAGACATAGATAGTACCGCCAAAAGCAGCATTGGTGGTGAAATCAAACCAGATACGATTGGTGGCGGTGGTAACAGAGGCTGGGGTCAAGGTCCCAATAGCCAAAGTATAAGGTGCAGCGGTTTCAGAATCAGTACTGGCGATATCGATATCAAAGGATAATGTGGAGCCAACCGTCGCGGCACTGGCGACTGGCCCAAATGGGGAGTGAGTATAGTCACCTTGTAAAGCTGAGACTTTTACATAATAGGTAGTGCTTGAATTGAGGCCAATGACTAGAAATCCTGAACCACTACCCCATGCTGAATATGATTGAAAGTTGCTTAGATTGTAAGTTGAGCCGATGGTATTGTCTGATTGAACGTAGCGAATATCTGAAGAAAAATTATCCGTTGAGATAGAAATGGCGTACAAAGTATCACTAGGATTGTTACCTTGATTAATAGTAAGTAATAGTTTGTTATAGTAACTACTAGGGTTAGTAATGGTTGGAGCAGGAGGGACATTTGCTTGCATAGTTCCTATGAGCCCAAGAAGGGCTGCGAAACTACCAGAGTTAGGTTTGTCAATTCCTTGTTCACCTGAGTTGCCAAGTATTTGATATGTATTTCCTCCAGTATTGCCTTCTGTTGAACCATTGCCAAAACCATATTCAACTAACTCATATTGTGTACTTGCAGGTCCGGCGAAAGCAACCTTTACTGGAAGAATAATGATATATAAAAGTATGATTAATAGATACTTGTTCATCGTTTGATATATTTGACTGATCGTCCTGCACCTTGTGATGAAATAAGACCTAGAGCATTTAATTTAGAAAGTTCTCGACTAGCAGTAATTTGAGAGATATGAAAAAGGGATTGAACTTTTTGGTTGGTGATAAAAGTATCGGAATTAGTTAAGTAGTCAAGGATGTGACGTTGTCGATCAGACAGGATTTGAAAATTGGGTTTAACAGGTTCGTTTTGAACCATTTGTGAAAGTTGTGTTTCAATCCTCTTGGCACAAAGTTCTAACCATAAAGTGAGATCATCAAAATTATTCGATGCTTTGAGGGTAATTTGTGAATCATCACTGCGAAGTGCCAATGCATCGACTAAGTTGAGGGAGTAGCGTAAATCATAGCCGTATTTAGCTAAGAAAATCTGAGCGATTAGAAAGCCCAAAATAGTATTGTGCTCTGGATAAACATTGAGGGTAGGCATAACTGCCGCAATGATGGAGGCGATAATGATGGGGTGGTCGGGAGATGCTTGTAAGTACGAGAGGGTAAAGTTGAGCTTATCGTGATCAGTTTTTAGCTTTTGACCAGTGAGGAGATTGTACAGATGGCTGACATGATTGATGGTGACATTTTCTGAATTACCAGTCCAATCCCACGCAATGTGATTGAGCGTTTGGGAAAGCTGTGACACGAATAATTTTTTGCCTGATTTGTTGCCTGTATCTACGAGTAGATTATCAATTTCTCTAAGACTAAAACTGTAGTCTTGAGAATCTAGTAATTTCTTCAGTAAGTTAAGTCGATTTTGATGGGTGGTCTGGATAACTACACGGGGAGAGAGGGGCTCGCAGAGCAGAGTGGTCCTCATTTGGTCTATTCCCTCTAGAAAATGGGTCAGTCTGGTAGAACGGATGAACTTGTATTGAAACATCTTGTACTTATTCTTATCAAAATCTTATCATGTTGTCAAGTTAGCATGTGTTTATAGTTTGGAGCTTAATTGAGCCTAAATGATATGAATATGATTAGATTAAAATTGCTTATTATATATGTGTTGACTTTAGCCTGCGTGCGAATCTACACTGAATAGGTAACGACAAGAATGGCCCGCCCAAAGAAAACCACTGCCAGCTTTCTTATTCTCATATTGACTTTATTTTTTGTGATTGCTTCACCTGCTAATGCAGCCACGGGGATATTTGAACAAATTCCGTTTCAGGGAAAAGTTGTCAACACCAATGGCACAAACGTGACTAACGGAACATATAGTTTTGTTTTTACAATCTACGATGCTGCATCGGCTGGTACCCAGCTTTGGACAGAAACTCAAAATCTTACTGTAACCGACGGAATTTTTAGAGCAAGTTTAGGTGCGGCAAATGCATTTGGAACGAGCATTGATTGGAATACCGACAACATTTACTTGGCAATAAATTTTAATAGCGATGGTTATATGAATTCGAGAGTGAGATTGTCTACTTCGCCATATGCTCTGAATGCCAAGAGGGTAGCTGGACTGACAGTTACTAATACCACGGGAACATTGACGATACCCAATCTTGAAACGATCTCTTTTGGTGGTTCATTTAGTACTACAAACGGTAACGATGTGGCATTTACTACATCAGCTGCAACAACATTGACGCTTCCTACCACTGGGACATTAGCAACGTTGGCAGGAAATGAAAATTTTACCAATAAGACGATTGGCTCTACTGGTTTGATTTTTTCAGGAGCGACGACAGATATTTCGACGGCAACAGGTGAAAACTTAGTACTATCTGCGGGGACTACGTCACAATCTCAATTAATTCAGATTGGTGCTGGTGGAGTGGGTAGTACGGCGCCTGATTATTTAGCCTTAGATGTAATGAGTGCGACGGGTGATCCAGCTGGTGGGGCTGAAGGGTATATGTACTACAACACTTTCGATAATAAATTTAGATGTTTTCAAGATACTGCTTGGACGGATTGTATTGGAACAGGTGGAGGAGCTTCTAGGCTTGATCAAATCACCGCAGCTACAACGACTGCAAATATAGCTAATGCTAACAATGGGATTACTTGGAATTGGGGTACGTTGACAACCCAATCTGGTATGACGTTCACTGGTGGAACCGCGATGACGACTGGCTCAATATTTGACTTGACTACTGCTATCTACGTTCATACTGCCGCTGAAACTGGAGAATTGATGAATCTTGCTTTTACAGATAGTTCTACTATTACTTCAGGTACAGCAAACACTTTTGGACTCAGGCTTGCACCAAACATTAACGTTACAAGTGGAGCTGGGACAAAAAACGTGTATGGTTTGTCGGTTAATTCAAGTCAAACAAGTTGTAGTGTGGGTGCTTGTAATAATTTTGGTATCAATGTAGCTGATGTAGCTGATGGAACTGGATTTACCGGAATCGGTCTACAAGTTGGATCAGGATGGGACGCAAATGTAAGAATTGCTGATACGACTGCAAACATTCAAGTTACCGATACAGGTTCCTTGACGATTGAAAATGTTACGGGAACAGACTTTGTGGCATTTAGTGCTGGGTCAACTGTTTTAACAGGTAATTTACTACCTGCGGCAAATGTTACCTATAATCTAGGTACTTCTGGTACCGGTTGGTCTACTATCTATACAGGTGGGATTACTTTTGACGACTCCTTTAGTAATAGTTTTCAGATAGGTACTGCGGCTGCTGATGGTGTTTCTTTTAGTAATGCGGATTATATTCTAATCCGCGATGAAAGCTTTAATCCATATTTAGCTTTTGCTAGTGTAAATACAAATGCTACAAATGCTTCTGATTATGTGACCATATATCCCACATTACCTAGTTTAAATGGTGGCGATACTGTATCAGGACTAAGGGTCACTTTAACAAGTGGATCATATACTGGCTCGAACACTATTCAAGGTTTATTTGTAGATAATCTAACCAGCACATCGGCAACTGAAAATGGTTTATATATAGGTACTGGATGGGATAATGCGGTAAACATAGCGGGTGGGAACTTCACCATGGCAGGGTCGGGAACATTTGACACTGGAACGGGTGCAGTAAGTTTGGATGGAAATACTACGGTTGCCTCAGGAATGACCTTTAGAATTGTTGGTGGTGCTGGGGATCCAACAGCCACTACGGGAATAATCTGGTACGACACTACCGCTAATAAATTCAAGATAGTTGAGAATGGTACAGTCAAAATTCTATGTAATACCACAGATTTAAGCTGTGGAGCTGGTGGTGGAGCAACATTAAATACAATTACGGCAGCCACTGCAGATGGTTCTGTACAAGATTCAAATGCAAATACCGTTTCATGGAACTGGGATTTTACTGCAGCGGCGGTGGATTCTGGATTATTGATTAGTGAAACTACTAATAGTACTAGTGGTACCCAAGATCAACAGGCATTGGTTGAAATTACGACTCTTACTAACTCAACTGCCAGTCCACTTCAGATCACTTCAAATTCGACTGACGTGGGAGACGTATTTATTAATTTAGTTGGGGCAGGTGATTTTCAGGTTAGAGACAACGGCACGACTTTCTTTGAATTTACTGATGCGGGTGGTTTACTTATGACCGGTAGTGGTGCTTTGGCACTTAATAATGATTCAATTACCTCTGATGGCGCATTAGCAATTGATGCAGGTGGTAGTGTGGTTATGGGTGGTTCAGGTAATACCTATACTTTCTCAGAGACAACTGGTCCTACTTATGCTGGGACAGCAAGACCTGCACGTCGAGCGACACTAGCACCAGAATTCGCTGGGGCATTGCTTACTGGAGACGGGAGTAATAACACAGGTACAATGACTTCAGATTTTTGTGCTGCATCTGCTGGGGCTGGAGGACTTCCCGCTACCAACGCTACAGTTTGCAATACTAGTGGAGACGTTCACAATTATTACTCATGGACAACAGCCTCAGGTACCGCACAAGACTATGATATTTGGGTGAGATGGAGAGTGCCAGACAACTTCTCTGCTTGGGACACCAATCCAGTCCAAGTTTATGGCAAGCGAACTGATGCTACTAACAATGCCGTAACAGTGTTTGTTTACGATAC
>CAZBFU010000025.1:5733-8501 GCA_964491365.1 uncultured Pseudomonadales bacterium | reverse complement strand
TTAATGTAACATATGGATATGTTTGATCTATCTAGGTATGAAAAAATGTATGAGACTTTTGATGTAGCTCATGGAATTGACCATATAGAAATGACTAGGAAAAGGGCGGCGGCTTTGGCGAAGAAATATGCGCCTGAATTGGAAGAGTTGGTGTATATAGCAGCAACTCTTCATGACATTGGTTTGGTGGGAGGGCGTGATGACCATGAGAAAAGGGGAGCAGGTATGATTGAAAAAGATATGGACTTGAAAAATTATCTAGGAGAAGAAAAACATAAAATGGTGGTTGAGGCAATTGCTGAACATCGCGCTTCTACTGGTAATCCAAAGACAATATTGGGGAAGATAGTGAGTGATGCTGATCGAATTAGTTCAACAAATTCTAGTGGCTTGTTGCGACGAAATTATGTTTATCGTGTTAAAGAAAATCCAGAGATGAGTGAAGACGAAAAGTTACTAGATTCAGCTAAGCATTTAAAGGAAAAATTTGGGCCAGGATGTAGAGGCAGTCGGACATATTTTGAAGAAACAGCTCGGGAGATTGCGGAAATGGTTAACCCAATAATAGAGGCTTATGATGCTAAAGATGTAGCAAAATTAGCCTCTATTCTTAAGGGTTAGTTGGGGGCGTGGACTGTACCATTGCCATCAACGTGACGTCGGAGTGTGTTTCTGGGGTCATGATCAAACTGGATACGCGTAGCTACACTAGGTACCATTTGTTTGATACTTCCCATGAATGGGGAAGTACTACCATTGTTTCCGTGAGCGTCGGTGTACCAAACGGTAGAACCACCTGCATTATTGATAGTAGGTGCATCCATATATTGACCACGGTGAAGACCTTTGAAGGCGGATCGTACATCATTCCAGGTGATGCCACTAATGGCACCATAGTTGGTCATGATATCGCATTCACCACCACGAGTGCGGCGATTACCGAGAGTTTCGTAACAAGTGTCTGACATGAAACGAATCTTGTTGGTGGCGTTGGGGTCGTAGTAACGAATCGCATCTAGAACTTCCCATCCTCCATTGATAGTGGCGAGGAGAGAACCGTCTGCTTTGGTGAGATTTAATGAGCCTGACCAGATTTCGTAAGGAAAGCCTGACCATTGTCCTTCTGGAACCAATACAGTATTTTCTACACATTCTCTGGTAGAAATATTGCGCATACTATCTTGACTTCCTTTGGGGAATTTGGCGCTATTAGCATCAGTACCAACCTTGATCACTTGAGTTCGATCGGCGCCGCAGAAACGAGTAAATTCGCCCGTGTTACCGAAAGCGATAAAACCACTTATAAGAGTTTCATTGGATACATAGTCTGCTCGAGTACTGGTACATTTGGAGTGAAGAATAGCCTCGTGAATATTGTTGGTAAACGCATCTGGTGAATGAACTCCTTGGTGAATTTTGTGGAAGAAGTAACATTGAAGCCCACTGTTTACCCATTTATTACCACTGGTATTACTTTTGGCAGGGATAACAATACCGCCAGTGGTGGAGTCACTAAAGCGGTCTGCACCACCATTGTCTAATTCACCATTAACGTATTCAACCTTGTGACCAACGTGATCTTCGTGGCGAGTATGACCCATAGCAGCTAGATCAAGCTGTTGATTGACGTAACCAAAAGGGACACCACTTGTGGCTAACTCACTGTCTTGAATGGTGCCATCTCGGTTGGCATCATAGGCAAAGTGTTTACGGATAGTAGCCCAAAATTCATATTTACTTGGATCACGACCATGCTCGTGACCGAAGGTACAACGTTTACCAGTACTGTCGGTGATTACTGGAGGATGCCAGGTTGGATACTTCAAGCCATCTGGTCCTAAAACAAAGAATCGATCATGTTCGGCTTTTGAACAAACTGGAAGTGAAGAAGGACCAGCTGAGGCAAAGTATGCATTTGCGGGATCCCAAACGCCAAAGGCTTTGGATTCTCCTGAAGTAGTAGTGTGGGTTGAAGAATGTGAACTACTTGAGCCAGATGTGGGTGTAACGGCGGTTGGAGTTACTGCGGTCGGGGTGACTGTAGTTGGTTTGGTGGTGGGGATGGCGGTAGGTTTAACTGTGATTCGTGGAAGAGGTTTACGACGAAAAAAGGAACGAGCCTGAGTGTTGGTGGTGAGGGTGAACAGGGCTGCCCCAAGAATGGATATTGAGACAAAAACAATTAATAACGGAGCAGGTCCCGGTAAATTTCTTTTTATCATGGATGAGCAATTATATACATAAACAGTATAAGTTTGCTCGTGAAGTTAAAGAATTTCGATGTTGAGGGAGTGGAGTAATGAGATGGCTTCGGGGAGAGAAAATTTGGCTTTGGTAACTATGTTGTTTTTGATATTTAGAGAATAGTTTTTGGCGTTGGTAAAATCGGCTTTAGTGAGGTTGGTTTGATGAAAGATGGCATTTTCTAGATTAGAACTTTCGAAATTACATTCGACTAATTTACTACCTGTAAAGTCTGCTTCTTTGGCTTCACAATTGGTCAGTTGAAGTTTGGGTAAATCAAGTTGACGAAAATTGGATAGGTCTAGTTGGCACTGGTCAAAAATTAAATTTTCTAGGCGATCGGCTTTGGTCCAATCTTGACCGAGAAGTTTGCAAATATGGAAAGATACATCTAAAAAAGTGCAGTTGAAAAAAGTAGTGTTGAGAAAACTACAATGATGAAATTGACAGTTGATGAAGCGGCAAAGACTAAGTTTGGTATCGGTGAATTGGCAATTGGTAAAGACACACTCTTCAAATTCGAT
>CAZBFU010000025.1:0-5633 GCA_964491365.1 uncultured Pseudomonadales bacterium | reverse complement strand
TGGTATTGGGAGCATTAGGATTAGGCGTAATTGGAGTATCGTTGGTGTTTTATGTGCTTTATCGAGAAGTAAAGACAGTTTGTGGAGTAGCGGTTCGTAAATTTGAGGGAGATTGTGTGGAAGCGTTACAAAAACAAGCAGTATCAGAAGAGATGTCATTTAAAGAAAGGAATCAGGCAATCTGGACTTTGGGTCAATTGGCTGACAAAAGAGCGCTGCCTATATTATATCGATTGAAGAAAGATGGTCCCATGAGGGAGAGAGAACCACTCGATGAAACCATCAGCCAGTATGAAATCGTAAAAGCGATTCGATGGTGTGAAAACGGTAATTGGGTGAGCTGGATGTATTAGAAATTTTTTTGATTCTTTATGTTGCTTAATAATGTATTGCGAGGTGTGGGTTTAACAGATTCGGAAGTAGAAGTTAAAAGAGTGATTGCAGATTCCAGAGAAGTGAAAAAAGGAGATTTGTTTGTGGCGCTCGAAGGGAGAAAGAATAATGGTCACATATTTATTGATAATGCAATTGAGAAAGGAGCAGTGGCGGTGGTGGGAACTGCCCGCATAGATGGATTGAAGGTACCATATATAAGAGTAGAGAACGGGAGGCTGGCTTGGGCAAAACTTATTGCTAATAAATATGGGAACCCTGAAAAGCATTTAAAGTTTGTGGGAGTCACTGGAACTGATGGTAAGACGACAACGGCAAACTTGATTTATGAATTTTTGAAAGAGTCAGGATATAAAGTTGGTTTAATCTCAACAGTTACTGCTTATGTAGGTAACAAAAGTATTGATACTGGTTTGCATACTAGTACGCCTGATCCAGACGAGCTTTGGATGCTCCTTCATAAAATGAAAAATGTCGGAGTGGAGTATGTAGTGCTAGAGACAACTTCACACGGAATTGACCAAGAAAGATTTGGAGACATTAGCTTTGAATTGGGAGTACTGACGAATGTGGCAAGTGACCACATTGATTATCACAAAACTGTCGAAGATTATGCTCGAACAAAAGCAAAATTATTTGAGCGGAGTAGGGTGGCAGTACTACACAAAAAAACTCAACACTTAAATATATTTAGGAAAGCTGCATCGGAAAAGTTGATTTACTGTGACAGGCTAACTGAAATCAGAAAGACAAAGTATCTAATGGTGCCTAATCTTATGCAAGAATTTGAAATGATGGTTTATGGAGATTGGTTTAAAGTAAAAACTAGTTTGTTGGGTGAATTTAATCAGGAAAATATCTTGTTGGCGGCAAGATCTGCTTTAAGTTTGGGAGTAAAAATGGAAACTATTGTGGTTGCTTTAAGTAAATTCGAAGGAGTGGCAGGGAGATTTAACATTGTAAAAAATAGCTTGGGAATAAACATTGTGATTGACTTTGCGCACACCGAACAAGGAGTGGGCGCAGTATTAAAGCTAGTTCGAGAGAACTTGCTGACTGATGGTAATCAACTAATAGTAATGTTGGGAAGTAATGGGGAAAGAGATCGAACAAAAAGAGCACCAATGGCAAAAATGGCTGTTACTTGGGCAGATAAAGTAATCATCACAAACGAAGACCCACGCAATGAGGATCCGACTCAAATCTATGAGGATATGGTTAAAGGGTGTGTAGAGAAGATGGAGAAGGTGAGTCGAGTTGACGATCGAAGAGAGGCAATAGAAAAAGCTCTTAGAATGGCACAGAAAGGTGATTGGGTACTGTTGCTGGGTAAGGGACACGAGCGAAGCATGAATATCAAAGGAGTAGAAGTGAGGTGGAATGAATTAGCAGAAGTAAGAAAACTTTTGCTGAAGTTAAAACAAATTCAGGATTGAATAATTGATTTCGTGTAGACTGGTTGTCAATGAAAAAAAACTTAGTCATCTTAATGATAGTTTTGGTAGCAGTTGGTTGGTGGAGTTACAATCAAAAACCCCAAGAGGGACCGACAGGAGTAACAGAAGCTGGAGTAGAAGAGAATAAAAAACTAGATCAAGTTCATCCACTATCAATTGAGTCTTTGCGAAATGGAAAGTATGAAGGAAGCGAAATTGTGGTGGAAGAGAAGCTGACTGATGGAAGTAACTACGAGAGATTCTTAACTTCTTATAAATCAGAGGGACTAAAAATATTTGCCCTCTTAACTATTCCCAAAGGGAAGGCACCAGAGAAAGGTTGGCCGGCAATTGTTTTTAATCATGGATATATTCCACCGGCACAGTATCGAACGACTGAGAAATATATAGCCTACACCGACGGTTTTTCAAGAAATGGGTATGTGCTATTTCGACCTGATTATCGTGGTCATGGAAGTTCAGAAGGAGAGGCGGAAGGAGGGTATGGCTCAAACGCATATACGATTGACGTGATAAATGCTCTGAAATCTTTGGAAAAACACGAAGCAGTGGATGAAGAAAATATAGGTATGTGGGGTCACTCGATGGGAGGTTTTATTACACTGCGTAATATGGTGGTGGAAAAAGAAATCAAAGCGGGTGTGATTTGGGCGGGAGTAGTGGCTTCTTATACTGATTTGATCACTAATTGGAGAAGACCAAGCAATGGTGCTCCTACACCGACGATATCACCTGCCGCGAGAAGGTGGAGGCAGAGTTTGATAGATGTGTATGGACAACCCGACGAGACAAATGAATTCTGGAAAGCGTTATCGGCAAACAGTTACTTAAAAGAGATTTCCGGACCTGTACAGATTCATCATGGGACCGCAGATACTTCGGTACCTGTCGAGTTCTCTAGGAAGTTGGAAGATCAACTGAATAGCGCTGGGAAAGAAGTCGAATACTATGAGTATCCTGGAGATGATCATAACTTAAGTAAGAATTTTTCTAGTGCGATGAGGCGGTCGGTAGAGTTTTTTGATAAATATTTAAAGCCTGAAAAAGTAGACTAAAATAAGGCTATGGAACAGTGGCAGTCTTTTGGATTGTGGGGTTTGATGGGACTATCTGCTTTTTTGTTTTGGCGATCTATTTATGAGTGCAAGGAACGAGAGGGGACGTTTAGAGAGACTCCATACTTAAACTTATTAGGGATAATTGTGTGGGCTGACGGGCTGATATTTGCACCATTTTGGTTTTTGGTGAGTGGGTTTTGTTTGTGGAGAGGAGACTTTGTTCTATTCTTGCTGATTACTTCAGTGTTCTGGGTGGTACGTAGTTTGGGAGAAACAATCTATTGGTTTAATCAACAATTTTCGACGATAAATAGGAATGACCCCAAAAGACTGTTTGGATATTCGATAGTGAAGAATGATGCGATATGGTTTTTGTATCAGATTCTTTGGCAGTGCATCAGTGTGATAAGCGTGGTGACAACCATCTATTTGAGTCATCTGTGGTTATCTTAAAATACGCTACAATAAATTTATGAAAGCAAAAGAGGTGAGGGGAAATAAAACGGTACGATTAGTAGTTATCGGGTTGCTGATTTTAGTCGCAGCCTACATGCTTTATTCAATCTGGTAAAAACATATGGCAATTCCAAAATTTAAACCTTTAGCAAATGCGAGTGAGGGGACTAAAAAAATAATGAAGCCAGTGCTAATGGGAGTGATCGCACTATTACTTGGCGCGTTTGGGTTGGAGGCTTCGAATAATGATTTTGATTTAGGTAAGCTTCTTAAAGGTGAAACTTTGCAAGAAGCAAAGGTACAACGTGACGAAAAAGGAAATGTACTTTTTGACAAGTTGGGGAATGTGGTGACTGACTCCACTAAAGGCAAACAAGCTAATGATTACAACTGCGCGGACTTTACTACTCAACCTGAAGCTCAGGAGTTTTTCAAAAAGGTAGGTGGAGTCGGCAACGACCTAAACGGGCTTGATGGTGATAAAGATGGTGAAGCTTGTGAAAGTTTGCCAAAGACACAAAAGTAGAGAATGAAGACTGTCCTGATATCAGTAGCGATTCTATTGATTGGAGCATCTTTTGCCATGGCTTATGTGCATTTTAATCAGATAACAGTACGTACCTTACCGGTAGAACCAGGTTATAAACCTCGACCACCGATATTAAATAAAGATCCAATGGCAGTGCCGACGGCGATTGTGACCAGTAGTCCTGATTCGGTGGACACTTTGAGTTCGCCTGTAAAAATAATGATGAGTGATAATGTTCATTATTTTCTTGTAGGTGCACCTGCCGGACAGAACAACAAAGCAATTAAGAAGATAATATTTTCATTACCTGGACACGGAAGTAGTGCAGATCAAGACTACAAAGCATGGAGCAGACAATTATTGCTAAGTGACTCTTATGCATTGGCAAGTGTAAATTGGTGGGATGGAGAAGGAGAAACACCAGGCGATTATTTAATGCCAGCAGTACTACGAAAAGAGATAGAGTATTTTTTGAAGAACCAAGGATATAAAGATTCTGACAAGGTTATCCTTGAAGGATTTTCTCGAGGCAGTGCTAATACTTATTCAGTAGTAGGAGTGGATGTACTCTCGGGGAGAAGTGTAATTGATGGGGTGATTTCTGCGTCTGGGAAATATCAGTCTGATTTTGCAATGACTAAAGAGATGCTAGCTGTTAATAATGGACAGATGTATCAGGGGATACCTTGGGTTTTGGCTTGTGGGGTTAAAGATGATAATCCGACTCGTGATGGTTGTGAAGGGATGAGAGAGACAGAGAATTTCTTAAAATCAAAGGGGGCAAATGTTTTGGCAGTTTTGGAAGATCCAAACGGGGGACATGGGGCATTTCATATGAGTGAGCTTAATATGGCAGTACAAGCACTGGCTTTGTTTGATAAATTGTGGGGAAATTGAGGCTTGACCTTCACGTAACGTAATAGTTTATGATCCATCCTTATGAAGTACACTGTGGCAAAATTAGCTCGATTGTCTGGGGTGTCCAGGAGAACGCTACACCACTATGACAAATTGAATTTGTTGGTCCCTGACCGAAATGAGGACAACGGATATCGAGTTTATGGTGAAGAGACTTTGGAGAGATTGCAATTAATTTTGATCTTTAGGGAGCTTGATTTTGGATTGGAAGAAATCAAGAAATTACTTGATCGAAAGATGAAACCTGTTGAAATGTTAAGGGAACAGGTGGGCTTAATTGAAATGAAAAAAGTTCGACTTGAACGGATATTATCAAGATTGAAAGCGACAATTATTAACTTAGAAAATGGAGGCAAAATGAAAACTGACGACTTACAGGCAGTCTTTGATCAAGCTCATATTGATCAATACAAAGATGAAGTGGTGGAAAGATGGGGTAACACTGAAGCGTACAAGCAATCCACTGAGGCTATAAAGAAAATGAGTAAGGAGGAAATGAAGGGGTTGACTGCTGACTGGGATAAGGTGGGGAATCGCTTGGCAGAGACTATGGATAAGGGAGTTGCGAGTGATGAATTTCAGGATGCGATAGCTTCGCTTCACAAAATGATTGGGAGATTTTACGAGTGTTCACCAGAAATGCTGAGAGGTTTGGGACAGATGTATGTGGCTGATCCTAGATTTAGAGAGTTCTATGACAAGAGAAAGGCAGGGTTAGCTGAGGCGGTGAACGAGGGAATCGGGTACTACTTGAAAATGAAGTAGGGGGGACAAGGGACAAGGGACAAGGGACAAGGGACAAGGGACAAGGGACAAGGGACA
>CAZBFU010000024.1:0-8526 GCA_964491365.1 uncultured Pseudomonadales bacterium | reverse complement strand
ATGGCAAGCGAACTGATGCTACTAACAATGCCGTAACAGTGTTTGTTTACGATACTGCTCATGCATTAAACAATGCTGGTGGAACTCAAGTAGCAGGCACAGCATGGACTCAAACAAATATTGCATTAAGTGGAGGCACTTGGACTGCAGGCTCTTATATGACACTGCGAATTGTGATGAACGCTGATACAGGAGGTGACTCTGTGCAAGCAGGTGAAATTAACTTAAACTATTTGAGTAGCAACTAAATATGAAGAAGCTTAAAGGTACTTTGCTAATAAGTTTAGGAATACTTTTTTTTGTGTCTCTGGGTTGGTTTTTGGGAGTTTATTACCATTTAAAAAATAACCACATTCATGAGAATCTTGAAGAAGAAATATTAGCCCCTCAAAGATTGGCACTTGAAGATGATGTCTTCATTACCACACTACAACCCTTACGATTGAAATTAACTCAGATGGTGTCAGATTTACCAGAAGGTTCCGTTTCAATGTATCTGGAACATCTACCGACAGGTGCAAACATTGATATCAATAAAGAGGGCAGAATGTGGCCGGCCTCATTACCAAAATTGCCTTTGGCAATTTCGATAATGAAAAAGATAGAGAAGGGTGAGTGGCGACTTGACGACGAACTAGTGATGATGTTGGAAGATCGTAACGAAAATTGGGGTTCACTATTCAAAGAACCAGTAGGTAGTCGATTTACAATAGAAAAGTTAGTAGATGAAGTTTTAGTTCATTCTGACAACACTGCTTTTGAAATTTTGTATCGTAATTTAGAGCAAGAAGAGACAATAAATATTAGTGAAGCAATGGGACTTGATGCACTTTTTGATAAAGAAGGAAAGGTCTCAGCCAAAGAATACGCTCGAATTGTTAGGTCACTGTATGTGGCTAATTATCTTACTCCAGAATCTAGTCGACTCATTTTGAGTAAGCTCATGAATACGCCATATGATCGAAGATACCTGGGAGCTGGGTTCCCTGAAGGAACAAAATGGGCTCATAAAATTGGGGAAGATAATTCGAACAAATCGGTATTAGATGCTGGCATACTATATATAGGTAGTCACCGTATGATGATGGTGGTGATGATTAACTATACAAATTTAAATGGTGGAGAAGAGGGTTTGCAAAAGGCAGATGAATTGATGAAAGATTTTGGGAGAGTTATTTATGATTACTTAGAAGATGGCAAACTGGAATAGTAAACGAATCAGAAAGTCTATCTTGGTAGTAACTTTGTCTATTACAAATATACTGTCCGGTTTACCTATTGGCTATCTGCAAGAAGCATTTAAAGACAGTAGAGTGGTAGATAAGCTTTATTTGGCTGGTAAAGCCGGTAGGGTGGTCGATATGGCTTTTAAAATGGGGGTCAATGAGGCAAAAGCAGAATCGAATAGTGATGGGGTAATAGTTTATTCTGAACGTAATTCACTGAATGATGGACGTTACGGACCAGGTAATTTCAAGGTTTTTAGATCTGGTGCAGGCACAAATGGAGATGGTTTGGCTTTTTATGGTATAGCTGGAAACTCAACGCCTAGGACACGCTCATATTCATATACTAGTAATAATTTTGGGTCTGCAACTAGTACTGTGGCAGCTGGAACTGGGGTCAATTCAAAAATGCAAACAAATCCGACCAAGTTGGAAGCAGTTGCAGGAGTAGTCACTAGTGGCGGAGTGCTTTATGTGATGTGTTATGACGGTACGAGTTGGAGTAATGAATGGAACGTGACGGTAGGTGGAACTGGGACGACGGTACGATTTGATATTGAGTTTGAGACAAATTCGGGGGATGCAATGGTGGTGTATTCGACTAACGCAGGGACGACTAACGAGTTGGCATATCGCACTAAAGCAGGAAGTTCGGCATGTGGGAGTGCCAATTGGTCGGGAGCTACTAATCTTGATCCGGTTCGAACAAGTGGAATCGTACGTTGGGTGAAAATAGCTCGAGATAAAAGATCAGCGCAGAATTTATTGGCCGTTACTTGGGCAGATGCTAATAGTGACGTTAGTGCATCTGTTTGGAGCGGATCAGCTTGGGGGAACGAGCCAACAGCGGCAATTACCACAGCTTTGGAAGAAATCACTGCGGCGGCAACCGATAGTACATCGCTGGATATCGAGTATGAGTCGAGTTCAGGAGATTTCATGATTGTACACGGGTCTGGAGGTACCAATGGTACCAATGGAGCATTTTATTCCACTTGCACAGGCGGAATACAGGGATGCACGTGGACCCTTTCGACAGCCATGCCGACTTTCTTGGACGATGCCACCAATCTTGATCTTTGTAGTAACTATGCTAATGACCAGCTTGGTTTTGGCTCAATAGGTAATGCAGGTAGTGATTTGCAAGTAGGCTACTGGAGTGGCAGTGCGTGGACAAATGTCGCTAATCATGACACAGCGGCAGCAACGCCTGTCGCTGGCTCAAAGATGGTGGCGTGTGGATTTTTGACCAACGGCGCTACCACCCGGCAAATCGTGATTTACAATGACTCAGCAACGCAGAATATTGGCTATACCGCTGGCAATGCTGGGGCTTTTACTACTCAAACAGACGCTACACCAGTTCCACTTTTTGATTTGACCCAATATTGGTATGAAATCGAAGTCGACCCTCATCATACCTCTCAGTTAATCGCCACATATAGCGATGCAAGTCGGCAATTTTTTGCTAAACGATTGGTGATGAGTTCGGCACCGGCTTATACCTGGACCAATTCTGACGGATCTTCTGCTTTGACAGACAATGATTCTTATGCACCTAGATTTAGAGACTATGTTGGGTCGAGTAATAGTTTTAGTGCAGAAAGTGCAGCAGCAGCACCTTCATCAGATATGACCGGGCGAAATTTTAGGACTAGAACAAGTCCCACTAAACTTGAAGCAATTACGGCTTATCAAACACAAACAGGTGCCTTGCATGTGATGTGTTTTGATGGAACGACCTGGACAGAGGATTGGACGGTAACAGTAGGGCCAGATGGTATGTATAGACGCTTCGATTTGGCATATGAAACTAATACTGGTGATGTGATGGTGATGTATTCGACCAATACTGCGACTACCAATGAACTAGCTTACCGAACCAAGGCTGGGAGTGCTGCTTGTGGAAGTGGTAATTGGTCTGGAGCAACCAATTTTAATCCAGTACGTACTGCAGGTATTGTTCACTGGGTAACTTTGGCTTGGGACAAGCGAAGTAGTTCGAATTTGATTGGCGCGATTTGGGCAGATGCCGCGAGTGATTTAAGTGCTGCGGTTTGGGACGGCAGTGCTTGGACAAATGAGCCAACAGTGGTCATGACGGCAGCATTGGAAGTGTCAGCAGCAGCACAAGATGTACAGTCTTTTGACATTGAGTTTGAGGCATCATCTGGAGACATGATGGTAACTTATGGGTCAGGTGGAACAAATGGAACTAATGGCGCCTTTTATTCCACCTGTACTGGTGGAATTGCTGCGTGTACGTGGACATTATCAACAGCCATGCCGACCTTTTTAGATGATGCTACTCATATTGATATCTCGGGCTATTCAGGCTCAGATGAAATAGTTTTTGCTTCTATTGGTAATGCAGGGTCTGACATGCAGTTAGGTTATTGGAGTGGCAGTGCCTGGACGAATACGGCTAATGTAGATACTGCAACCGCGCTTCCGGTGGCAGGGCAAATGTTTGTCGCCACAGGTTGGGTTAATAATGCAGGAACAATTAGAAGCATAATTGCATATTACGATTCAGCTTCTACTAATATTGGTTTTTATTATGGAAATGCAGGTACCTTTACTGTAGGTACAGACTTCACAACAACGCCTGTTTTTGGTGTCCAGCGTTGGTATGACATCGACGTGGATCCTTTTGATGCGACGAGGTTGTTCTTGACAGTAAGTGATGCGAATTATGATGTATTCGGTAAGCGCTTGGTCTATGGTGGAGGCACTACTTTTACCTGGACTAATTCAGATGGTAGTGCTGCTTTAGAGACTACCTCAGGTGTGAGTACAGATGTGATGTATTCCCATTCATTCTCATTTGCATATTATCGAAATGTAACTACATCTGGTGGATCGCCAACCTACACTCAATCAGCTTTCCGGTGGTATGTGGATAATGACAACGAAAACGTGACTGACGCATGGGGCAATCCAGATATTGCAGAAAGTGCAGCTTTGACAGCTATACCTGCTACAAACCAAGCGCCACTTTCGGCGACAGAGCTGCGACTAAGAATGTCATTAACTGTGGGAACAGCTAACCTTACTGCTAGTACTCAACAGTTTAAATTGCAATATAAAGCGGGAACAGATGGTAGTTGTACGACTGGAAGTTGGACTGATGTAGGAGCGGGTGGAGGAGGAAGTATATGGCGCTACGCCACCTCTGGGGTGACAGATGGAACAACACTGACAGTTTCAAAGCTCACCCCAACTGATGTGAGACAAGTTTATAGTAAAGCCTCTCCCACAGCGACAAATCCAAATTCGGCTACGATAGGCCAAGACATCGAATATGATTTTCATATAGAACACAATGGTGCGGCTGAAGCTACTACTTACGCTTTTAGAGTAGTCACTTCGGCAGGTACGGTATTGGGTACTTACTCTGTATGTCCAACACTAATGACCCGACCAAATGGGACTAGGACCATGAGACACGGAAAGTTTTTCGGTGATGAAATTGAGAGGGGGTTCGTGTGGTCAGACTAATATTAGCCTTGATATTTTCTGTTCTGATTTTTGGGTTTGGAGTTCGACCATTATTAGCTCAAGTAGGCGCGCCTGGAGCAGAAGTAGAGAATGAAATATTGAACGCAGCTATTGGTGTACGAATTGAGAGTATCGATGGCTATTCTCAGATAATTGCTCGAGTGCGTGGTAAGGATCGACAATTAACCAATGAAAGGCAAAACCATACCAGTGCAGATCGAGAAGGTAAGTATGTGGTATATGTGAGGGAGCGAGAAGGGGGGAGTGATATTTTAAGATTTGATTTGATTTCAAACAAAGAAACTTTGATTAGTAATGGTGGTTATAACCAAAAACCTAGGGTTAACAAAAAAGGTCAAGTGGTGTGGCAGAAGTTTGAGAATAATTCATATTTTGTGAATTTTTTTGATGGAAGTAAAACCAGTAGAGTTATAGAAGGGATAAATCCAGATATTAGTAGTGTGGAATTAAGTTTGAGTCGTAAGAATAAGGATGGTGAATGGATTGCAGAAACTTATGATTTAAGTAAAAAAAGAAAATCAAGATTGGTAGGGGATGCGCGAAAAAAATTAGTTTGGGCTAGGGATGAAGAAGTACTAGCGTGGTCACACACTGAAGGAGAAACATTTGCAGAAATAGTTGATATTGAGAATCAATCACAGCCAGATGACGATGGGACAGAAATCCGAGAAATTGTACCTTCGCCAACTCAAATTGTAGTCCCAACAGTTGAGGTAGAACCTGTTGAAGTATTAATCGAACAAGTTGAAGAAAAATTTGCCGAAGCTAGTGCTTCAGCAAACAATGTTCCTACCGAGGAAATAATGCCAACTCCAACTCCCACACCCGCTGTTGTAGTGACACCCGATTTGACTCCAGTTGCGACCACGTCTGGTCAAGTTGAGGAAGTATCGCCTTAATTTCATCCTGGAATATAGCGTTTTTGAACTGTTGGATGGCGATAATACAAGCTTGATTGTCTTCACAAGTTGACAATGAAGTGATGGTTTTGTTGGTATGTGGAGTAGATGGGAGGATGTTGATCGCTTTGAGATCAAGTTGGCTTTGTTGTAAGCCATATTTTTTATAAGTTTCGAGTGGTTGATAGCTAAAAAGTCTCTCAAAGGGCGATAATCTGCTTACAAGAGCTGCGCTAGCAGTGCCAAGGAAAGTATCCTCACTATTTTTGAGTAGACTGACTCTTTTCTCAAGCTGAAAATAGAAGTCTGCTTGATTGGGGTCCAAAGTCAAAAGACTTAAGAGACTGGTTTTTGTTTGATTAAGTTTTTCGAGTTTTTCAGAGGCGATTTTGTATTCTTCAAGTTGTTGACGGCGTGATGATTGAGGTAGGTAGTATTTGAAAAGAAACCAAGCAACGCTAATGATAGTGACGAAGAGAATGATAAAGAAGATCAGGCGCCTCACAGGGATATTGTATGTGTTAAACTGGCTTTATGTTAAGTAAGGGCAAACTTTTTTTGTTCATTGGAGGAGTAATCGTTGCTCTAGGTATCGCAGTTGTACCTAGTTACTATTTCTACAACAAGTATGAAGCGCTTAAACTACAGGTTGAAAATCCCACCGAAGCCGCCAAGCTAGAAACAGCAAAATTGATTGCTACAGTCGGTAAGATAATTGAATTACCATCTGGAGAAGAGCCTACTATTGCCACCGTTTCAGATAAAGAAAAATTAAAAGAGCAAGCATTTTTTGCAAATACAGAAAATGGTGATCGAGTATTGATCTTTTCAAACGCAAAAAAGGCAATTCTTTATCGACCAAGTGTAAAGAAGGTGATTGAGGTTGCCCCGATCAATGTTGGAGCTAATCAGCCAGGTACGGAGCCGCAGGTAGCAGGGGTAGCTACCCAATCAGCAAAAGTGAAACTGGCTTTGTTTAACGGTTCGACAACCGTAGGTTTAACTTCAAAAGCAGAATTGAAACTTGAAGAGATGTACAAAGAAACCGAAGTGGTATTGAAAGCTAATGCATCCAAAAATGATTATGCAAAAACATTGATCGTTGATCTTAGTGGAACAAATGAAGAATTGGCTAAAAAGCTGGCGGGTGAGTTAAGTGCAGATCTGGGAACTTTGCCAGAAGGAGAGAAAAAGCCTGAAGCTGATATACTCTTGATCCTGGGGTCTGACTATAAATAGGTAGTTGGCCCATCAAAAGCCACCTTAGCTCAGTTGGTTAGAGCACCTGTTTTGTAAACAGGGGGTCCTGAGTTCGAATCTCAGAGGTGGCTCAGTCTATGTATTTTGTATACATATTGAGAAGTAAAGCTAATGGAAAGTTCTATTGTGGGATGACGGACAATATAGACAGAAGATTGAGTGAGCACAATTCGCATCACAAAAGTACTAAAACAACCAAAGTTTTGTGTGACTATGAAATTGTCTTCTGCCAGATTGAAAATGACCGTAGTGAAGCTAGAAAAATGGAGCTATTCTTCAAATCTGGATTTGGTAGAGAAGTTAGAGATGAGTTATTAAGTGAAATTAAGATTCATTAGGACTAAAATAAGTTGGTTAGACCTGCCTGCCGGCAGGCAGGGCACCTGTTTTGTAAACAGGGGGTCCTGAGTTCGAATCTCAGAGGTGGTTCATCTTATATGAAAAAAATACACTTAGGTAAGATAAACTGGGATAAATATTTGCTAGATAGTGAACGATCGGGAATAAGGTCAATTTTGGTAAGTGAGCCTGAAGAGGTAAAAAGGTTGTTGGAGATGGAAGATGACCCCGAAATAAGTCGATTTATCATTGGTGACAAACTGAAGGATGAGGCAGACGTGGTTGATTTTGCGTTGGCAACTAGTACATATGTACCGTTGGCGGTAGCTGGGAAGATGGGCCATGTAGAAGAATATGAGGTTAATCGTTTACAAGGGTGGGTGAGTGTTTATGATGATAATCATAAGAGAGTCAAACGGTTAATGGCATCTAGCTTGTTACCACAAGCTGATCGCTATCTGGAAGTAGGATTTGCAAGGTACACACATGCAAAGAGTGGGCAAATGGCGGCCGCGTTACGACAAGTGGTCTATGGCTTAGTAGAAGAGCACAAAAAATGCAATCAATCTTTGTTGATAGTTGGATATGCCCAAGAAGGAAATGAGCCTTCTGAAAGGGTTTTAAAAGCCTCTGGTTTTGAGAAAGTGGGAAAAGCTAAATATACACTTAAAGCAAAAATTTTAGATACAATTTTTATATATAAAGCAGTAGTTCAGTAATAGTTAGTATGTATATAGACTAACTTAGTATTACTAATTTCTATTTGGATATATTAAATTGTACATCTCTAGCCGCGAAGCTGGGCTAGTTTCTGTGATACTAATACTTCAAGAATAGCAGGGTACAATTTTTGCGGATACTCTTTCTCAAGATGAGTTGTAATTGCTTGACGAGCTTCTTCTTCTGTAACTAGTTGAACATGTAATTCGACTCCGACTGGATGTTCAAACTTTACTGGATCTGGATTATTTGTGCCAAAAAATTGAGTTCTGAAGATGTGAAGGTATCGACCGTCAATATGTAAAATACTTCCAACCTTGCGGCTCCAAGCCTGGTGTAGGGGATGTGTTGTTTCTTCAAGAAAGATGGTTATACAAGCAATTTCAAACTCAGGACGTCCAGGTGCTTCTTGGCGATTAAGAAGAGTAAATCGAGATTCCATAAGTGTATGAATAACTTATATTATGGGTTTATCATACACCAAGATGTCAAGAGATTAAAAATAGGTGCTGGGGATAGGATTCGAACCTATGGAGGCGTAAGCCAGCAGATTTACAGTC
>CAZBFU010000023.1:0-10481 GCA_964491365.1 uncultured Pseudomonadales bacterium | reverse complement strand
TCATTTCTTTCCATGCCCCAATTGTACGACAAAGCAAATAAGCTAAACTATTGATACCAGATGTTGCAACACACTTCCCAAAAAATCATCGAATTTACTTTTTACTGTCTCTTCTTTTTCACCCCGCTAATTCTGTGGCCTCAAACCAGTGAAGTCTTTGAATTCAACAAGATGCTCTTTGTCTATGCCCTCACTGCTGTCATTTTTACCGCTTGGCTAACGAAATCTTTTGCTCAAGGAGCCTTCACCTTGCGTCGAACACCTCTCGACCTCCCAATCCTTCTATTTCTCATCTCCCAAATACTCTCCACTATTTTTTCAATTGATACTCACACTAGCGTTTGGGGCTACTATTCACGCTTTCATGGTGGTTTAGCCTCAACTATTTCCTATCTCGTTCTCTTTTATGCTCTCGTTACCCATTTTGATAGCAAAGCCCCTCGATTGAATTATTTACTCTATTCACTGATTGGTTCATCTAGTCTGGTCGCCATTTATGGCATATTAGAACGACTTGGCATCGACAAACATCTCTGGGTTCAAGATGTCCAAAGTCGAGTCTTTTCAACCCTAGGTCAACCAAACTGGCTTTCCGCATATTTTGCGGCTCTTTTACCGTTAACTCTTCACTTTAGCCTCAATCACTCCCTTAAAAAATATCGTTTCTCATTCTTAGTACTTTCTCTCATCATCTTCATAAGTGCCATTTTTACCAGATCTCGATCAGGTGTCGGCGCCACTCTTTTAGGAATTATTCTCATCTTAAGCTACAACTTTTACAAATCTAAATCTCTTAAATTTATTACCCTTCCCGCGTTAGCTGTCGTGCTAAGTATCGTCTTATTTGGTACTCCTTGGACTCCCGCTCCCAATGAAATTAGAAACTCTATCACACGAGGTGGACCAGTGTGGCCTCAATTCGAAACCAAACTTAACATGCTAGGTTTAACCTCAGTCTTAAAACCTGTAGATACTGATACTCTAACCGAAACAGAAAAACGAGAAGAATCTATGCGTGCCCAAGGGCTACGAGTTGGGGGTTCAGACTCTTTTGAAATTCGCCGCCACGTCTGGGAAGGTGCGGTCAAACTTGGTCTGCAAAACCCTCTCTTTGGTACCGGTCTTGAAACTTTCGGTTACACTTTTTTTGCAGTCAAACCCATTGCCCACAACCTCACCTCTGAATGGGATTTTCTTTATAACAAAGCCCACAATGAGTATCTTAATACTTTAGCCAACGCTGGATTTGTTGGTTTGGGAACATATTTATTTCTTATCTTCTGTATCATAAAACTTTTTATAAAAACTTCAGATCAAAAAACCCATCATCTGAAAGCTGGCTTAGCCTTTGGCTTTATCACTATCCTCATTACCAATTATTTTGGCTTCTCTGTGGTGAATGTTGCTCTCTTTTTCTTTCTCTTCCCTGCTCTTTTAATCATCTCTAGCTTTAACAGTTCTAAATATTGGACTATTAACTTACCAAAAAACAACTTTATCTACCTTACTTTAATATGGCTTCTCGGACTTTACACAGTTTCGATACCATATCAACAATTCAAGGCAGATCTTGCCTACAATCGGGGACGTTTCCTAAGTGGCACTTCTGCACTTAAAACCGCCTTAGACAGTCTCCAAACTGCAATAAGTTTGTCACCTTCTGAACCACTATTCGTTGCTCAATTAGCCGAGACCCAAAGTTTAGCTGCGGTTAATATCGCCACCCAACTAAAAGAACTTGACCCCTCAGCTTCAAATTCCGCAACTTTAATTAAACAAGGTGAAAATCTCCTCAATGAATTTGTAAGTGGTGCTTTAACCAACAGTGCCAAAGCAATCTCCATGAACCCGCATCAAACCAACTTTTATAAAACGCAAGGCAAAGTAGGTATTTATCTATCTACCATTGACGGTCGATATACACAGTTAGCCATAGAGTCTCTAGAAAAACTGCTTCAATTAGCTCCAGCTGACGCCAAAACTGCCTACAACATAGGCCTCATGTATGAAAATCAAAAAAGTTACTCAAATGCCAAAAAATACTATGAACTCGCCGTGTCACTAAAAAGTGACTATCAGGATCCAGTCGCTAGACTAGAAGTGATAAAATCGATGAATCAATGAAAATACTCACTACCCCCAATCCCTTCCTCAAACACAAAGCCAAAACTTTGACCCACTTTGACCGTAAAATCGATGCTCAGGTCAAAGAAATGATTGAGATCCTCAAAAAAACTACCAACCCCAAAGGAGTAGGCTTGGCTGCAACTCAAGTAGGCTTGGACCTGCGCTTGTTCATCATCCTTCATTCCAAAAAACCAACCATTTACATCAACCCCAAAATTACCAAAACATCAGACAAACTCTTGTCCGACGCCTATCCCAAAGAACCAGACCGCTGGCTCGAAGGTTGTTTGTCCATTCCCACCATTTGGGGCTTCGTTGACCGTCACTTCTCCATCGAAGTAACTTACGACACACCTGTCGCGACCACAGATGGCTGGAAACTCGCCCATGTCACCTCTCATTTTGAAGACGTAGACGCGGCTTATATTCAGCATGAGAACGATCACCTCGATGGCATACTTTTTACAGATCGTATCAGAGATCAAAAGGGTAAAGTTTTTCAGGAAACCAAGAGTGGTCTTGAGTTGATAGAAGACTATTCCAAGATATAAGTCTTTATGACTTATTAAAAAATCCACTCACTGGCACCATTGCATCTATATTTCCTGCCCACTTACGAAGAACTCCAGGCTTAGCCGTCAATATCCAATCAATTTCTGCCGCTTCAGGAAACTTGCTGTTCATATCTACGCGGGTCCATATTGCCTGTCCACTGCCATCTACTAACCATAAATCTATACCATCATATTCATCTCTTTCTACCACCGTTCTCGGGTAACCTTTCGTTTCGACATCATTTGCAATCAGATCTAAATCCCATTTGTTTGTATACCGTCTTTCCAATGACAATAACCCTAGAGTGATACGCGTATCCATCACTGATACAGCCTCATTACCATCCATTTCATAGGACTCTAGTCTTCCACTAGGATGATATCTGACAAAATGAGATATTGGTCTTAATTTTCGTAGATTAGTTCCAAGTTTTGTAAAAAGGCATACTTCCATCACTTTTCCCCCAATACTCATGACTTGAATACTCATCCCCATAAAATCGTGTTGAATTGTTAAAATGTCTCCATCAATTTGGGCAATCCTTGTCACCGGACCTTCTGGCCGTACTATCTCAATTCTTGCGTCATGGTCATTAAATCGCAATATTCCACCAACATCACCTACCATGCTTCCTTCTACCATCGACACATAATCACCAATCTCTTCACCATATTGATTTACCAATGGTCCACCCTTCCCTCTTGCAAACTCTCTCAAGGAAAAACTTGCACCTAAATGTATTCTTTCGACGTTCATAATCTGTCAGATTATAACTCTTGCTAGAATAAGCCTTAAGATGCAAAAAAAATATAACTTAGTTTATTTTGGCTCTCCAGACTTTTCAGCCTCCATTTTATCCAATCTACTCACTGTCAAAGATGTCCGGGTTGTGGGTGTAGTCACTCAACCTGATTCACCAAAGGGCAGAAAACAAATAATGTCTCCTTCTTCAGTAGCGCAAGTTGCGCAACAAGCCGATTTACCAGTCTTCAAACCAGAAAAACTAGATGATGCCAATTTAGCGCATCTTAAAATCCTCAAGCCCGACCTCTTCTTGGTTGTTGCCTATGGCAAAATCATCCCCGATACTTGGTTAGTCACACCAAGCATCAAAACTCTCAACATTCATTTTTCTCTCCTTCCCAAATATCGAGGGGCTCTATGTGTCAGCGAAGCTATCAAAAATGGTGATCAACAGACTGGGGTTACCCTGATGGAAATGACTTCCAAACTTGATCAAGGTCCTGTCATAGCTGCCATTACTCTTCCTATCGAGCCACAAGACAATGTAGCCACCCTGACCGAAAAACTTATCGCCCCTGCCAACCAACTGCTTAAGTACGAACTGCCTCTTTATCTTGATGGTGCAGTAAAAGCTTCAGCTCAAGATGAGGCTTTTGCCACCCTTACTCCTTCTTACAAATCTCGCAATCGTACCACCGCCTTCATTCCCTTTAACACCTTAGAACAAGCTATGCTAGGTAAGAATTCAAGCTCTATTCACAATTTAATCCGCTCCTTAAACCCAGACCCTGGCGCCTGGACAACCTTAAATGGAAAGGATCTTAAAATTATTTCAACTCAGGTTGTAGATAACAAACTTCAGCTTCTATCAGTTCAATATCCTGGTAAAAATATCATTCCCTGGTCAAGTTTAGATTCAAATCATTAAGCCACTCGCGGCTTGTTTTTGAAGCGCAATCACTTCTTCTACTTTTAGATCGTTTCGACTAACAAAATCTTTAAGTTCTACTAAATAGGTTTGTAAATCAATTTCCCAAAACTCAGCCTCGCGACTTCCAATCAATACTAATCTAAGCTTTTCATAAAATCTCTCCAAACTTAAGCCTACCCCAAACAATGGCAGTTCATCCAGCCACATTTCATAGGGCTTATCCCCAATCTGGCCAACTGAACTAACTTGAAATTTCTGCCAACTAAATACGGTTCTGTCGTCACACTCACATAGAATTGCTCTCATTCTTGCCTGTTTATAATCAAGATCAACTTCAACCAAGACATCATCTCCACCTAAGATAGCTTCATCTAAAGCCGCAACCATTTCCCTCTCAAATTGCATCAACTTCATCATCGCCAGCTTCATCATCTTTTTGATACTCAATCTCACTTTTTTGAGTTTGAAATCAAGTCCATATTCAAGTTCCAAAAAATTAGCCATCCGTAAGCTAATCTCATTCCCCTCGTTTTCCCAATCAAGTCGAACCTGGAACTTTCTACCAGTTTTACCCACATATTCAACCCACTTACTTTGACTAGTGTGAGCTGTCGTTAAACTCTCTCTATGATCTACTAACTCGGGAGGGCAAATAGTATCAGGGCAAATAGGATGATACAGATCGCATAGAGGACCCAAAATATCTTCTCCTGGCAGATAATAGCCTCCGGCTTCAAATGTAGCCATTTAAAATGAAACTACACTTATACGGCAGCCTTAACCTTGGCGTACTTAGCTCGATCTTCGACACGAATTGCTCTTTTGCAACTAGTGCAAAGCTTCAAGCGAACAGCTTCACCATCAATTTTCATTTTGTGAGCGTGCAGATTTGGTCTGCGCACTTTGTGAACCCGATTTTTCGAGAAACTGACCAAATTTTTGTTTTGGATTCCTTTTCCGCAGAAATCACAGGCGTAACGACTCTTGTACATAGGAGGCTATTTTAACACACTACCTGTATACTAAAGCAGATGTTTGGCCTCCTTTTGGGTAAACTTATCACCTTTCCCTTTTTCGTCATTGCCTTGACGATTCACGAATATGCCCATGCATATTTAGCAGATCGGCTTGGTGACCCAACTCCCCGTGTTCAAGGCAGACTCTCCCTAAACCCACTCAAGCATCTTGATCCTTTGGGTACCATCATGATTTTATTTGTAGGTTTTGGCTGGGCTAAACCAGTCGAATATGATCCTTACAATTTGAGCAATCCACGCCGCGATTCAGGCTTGATCGCAATAGCTGGTCCTTTGAGTAATATTTCTCTTGCCTTAGTTTTGAGTTTGATTTATCACTTCTTGCCAATTCCAGGGCTCGGCCAAACACTAATCGTTTACGCAATATTTAGCAATATTGTTTTGGCTATCTTTAATTTGGTACCCGTTCACCCCCTAGATGGTAGTAAAGTCCTAGAAGCCGTTTTGCCTAGTGATTTGTCTCTCGAATATCAACACATTATGCGAAGATACGGCACCATCATCCTCCTCATGCTTCTCTTACCTATTTCGGGGTCAGCTCCAATCAACGCGATCATCAGCCCTGCGATCAATTTTCTAGCTTCCCTCCTAATCTAAAGACTCTTTCGACGGCTAAGAAAGCCCATTATTCCTACTATCACCAGTAGCAAAATAAATCCTAATAAGATCGCTTTGCCTACTCCTGTGACAACAGTGACTAATTTATTACTAGATGCTGTTTGAGAAGTTGTAGTGACGGTGCTTGCCTTACTGGTAGCTGTTGAACTTGTTGTATTTGCTTCAACTTGTGTTGTAGTTACAGGGACAAAGGTCTCGTCTTTAACACCTTTACCAAAGTCGATCGCTTCCATTCGACCAGACATAACCACAGATTCAGACGCACTGGTGGGATATCCATCTTTCTCTACCGTTACAAAGACATAATCAAATTTATCTTGTAAGTTTCCTTGCATTTTGCCGGCTACAATCTCTCCAAGTCTTAAATTCTTTCCATTCACTTCTGCCCATGCTACATATCGATTTAAAACTGGATCTGCAGCCACCTTAAGGCCTCTACAAGTCATCATCAGTCGGTAACTACCGTCTACATATATTGAAACTGCAAAACATTTTCCTTCAGCCTCTGTATTACCAAATAGTCTAATTACTCCCTCATTAGCCAATGAGGTTCTAGCCAGTACCAAAAACAATACTAAACCCAACAAACCTCCAAAGATCTTTTTCATAATGGTAATTATCCCATCCCATTTCCAAATTGCAAATAAATATGCTAAGTTCAAATTAATGCAAGATCAACTTAAACAGACCATTGATGCCTTAATTAACCGTGGAGTTGACGAATCCAAAGCCAAAGCTGAGCCTGCAAAAACTTACCAACTCTATCTCACCTTATTGATTGAAAAAGCCACCCCACTTCTAAGTGAAAAAGATCTCGAAGAATTCGAAATCAAGGATGCTGATTCAAACGAAACCAAAATTGCCAAGTTTAACAAACTTAGTCAACTCGCGTTACCCATGATTGAGCAGCTCACCCACGATCAAGTCACAGAAATTATTAACGACCTCAACCAACAATTATGACAACAATTGATAGTCTTCGTGAAGATTTAGTAACTAGTGAAGGTCGAAATAAAGCCTTAATAGAAGGACTAAGAGCTGGACAGGCAGAAGCACTCGCAACCAAACGTAGGATTATCGGGTATCTAGTTGCCTTTGGAGTTACAGCCGTTATTGGAGCAGTTGCTCTCGGCGAAGCCGCGCTAAATGCAATCTCACGATAGGTCTTTTGTAAGATAAAGTCCTTGGTCGAGGAATCCGAGCTTACGGTAGTACTCTTTTGTGCCTACAGCCGCAATTACCGCGAGTCTTTTATAACCTTTCTCTCTCGCCAATTCCTCTGATCTTAGAATCAACCTCTTCCCCCAGCCACGATGCTGAGACTTCTCACCCGATTTACCAATCTCTTCAACTTGTCCAAAGGTATGCACTTCTCTAATGATCGCAGCATTAGCCAATTCCTCGAACAATTGTCTATTAGCGCCTTCAGGCAAGCGCAGTCTTAAAATTGCACACACTTTGTCTACGCTTTCCAAGGTCATAAAAATCTCTTCACCAGCCTCAGTTGAGTACATTTGTTCTACATACTTTGGCTCTTCGACCACGCTTCCACCTCTGATTTCTCTACAGCGTAGACAACGACATGGATTACCCTCTTTGATTAATTCTGCCTCCACTATTTGCCTCATATTAGAAACAATCGAACCTGCGACCACCCATTTCTTGGTAATGTCACGCACTAGTCGGTCAACACGACAGTATTCTGGTACCAATAAACTCACTTCTTTGAGCACAGACTTGAGAGTCTCATCTGAATATGGCTCATATTCCCCTCTTTCAAACATTGCCTTAAGTTGAGTATGTGGAACTACCATACAAGGATAAATTTTTAGGTAATCAGGCCTTAATCCTTGATTAGCAAACACACTCCTCATCGATTCAACGTCTTTTGTAGGATTTGAACCAGGCAGACCCGGCATCATGTGATAACAAATCTTTAGGCCAGCGTTGCGAAGCATTGTCGTTGCTTTGACTACATCAGATACACCATGGCCACGTTTGGTGACTTTGTTTACCTCTTCATCTAAAGATTGAACTCCCAATTGAATCTTTGTCACACCTAATTCTCGTATCAGAACTACTTCTTTTTCAGTGATCCAGTCTGGCCTTGTTTCAATTGAGAGCCCAACTACTCTACTTTTGGCAGTTTCATTCATCTTTAGAGCCTGTGCCACACTATCTGATGAAATTCCATTGCATGCATCGTAACAGCGCTTAATAAATTCCCTTTTGTAATCGTCTTCGTAGGCACTAAAGGTTCCACCCACAATGATTAGCTCTATTTTGTCGATCGCATGCCCATTTATCGACAATTGAGTTAATCTCATCCTTACTTGCTCATATGGGTCAAATTCGAGCGACTTGGCTCTCTGGGCGGCTGGTTCGTCTGATAGATAAGATTTGGGCATACCCACTTCTAAAGGACAATAGATACAAGTTCCTGGGCACTTAAATGGTTTCATCATCACCGCCATAGGCGCTACCCCAGAAAGAGTACGTATGGGTTTGATTTTGTTATGATTGCCTTGCATGGACATAGTCGAAAAGTTACGTGACACCTACGATCGTATCGCAGTTGATTTTAGCAAGAGTGCCGTTACCCCTTGGCCTTTTACTAAGAATATCCTCGATCAATTACCCATTTCGGCCAGCATTTTAGATTTGGGCTGTGGTAATGGTCGACTGCTCAATCACACTCGAACAGATCTTGATTATCTTGGTGTTGATTTCTCTGAGACAATCCTAGCACAAGCTAGAAAACTTCACCCTAAGTCAAAATTTCTAACAGCCCAGTTAACTAATCCAGACAGCCTAGCAAACCTTTCAACCTATGATGCTGTTTTTAGTATTGGCTTAATCCATCATTTCCCTAACAAAATAGATCATATTCGTCACCTCAAAGCAATTTATGATCATTTAAAACCAGGTGGGATAGCAGTGGTCAGCTTTTGGCACCTTTGGCGTTTAAACAAACTTCGTTTTCATTTAGCCAGTTTCCTAGCCAAATTTCGTAATCCGTCTCATCTCTATATCCCATATCACAACCAAACCCCGCGCTTTTTCTATGCTTTTACCAAAGACGAACTACTAAGCTATGCACTCAAATTGAAATTCAAGGATCCGAGCCTACATCAAGATAAAGATAACTTCTTTTTGACCTTTACTAAATGACATATTGACACTTCCTAAAGCAATTCGTCATACTGTTATTCAAATGCCCAACGATAATTCTCTCACTGATCCTGTCGCTCCTGATTTGACCAAACCACAAACAACTCAACCTACCTTCAATGAAGAAGAAATGATGGCTAAGATTTCAAATTTTAGTAATCGAGGTGATTTTCCCAGCCCTACTCCAGCACCTGATGTTCCTCAAATACCTCCCACTCAACCTGTTCAACCTCCTCAACCTATTCAGCCAGAACCCGTCTCTCCAGCACCTGTGACACCAGTCGCCCCCAAACCTCTTCCGATCGAACCACAACTCGTACCAGCCACGTTACCCAAAGACTTGACCAAGAATAATAACTCAAAGATCATTACCTTTGGTTTAGGGTTAGTCGCGGTAGTTGCAGGTGCCTCAAGCTTCTTCTTCTATCTTCAGTCTCAAGAATTAAACTCGAAACTCAAAACAATCCAACAAACTTTGGACAAACAACAACTAGAACCAACAATTACTCCCACTCAGGAACCCACACCTACCCCCACCGTTCTTGAGATTACCCCAACTGTCTCTCCTACCAGTACTCCTTCAGGTACAGTTTCGGTCTTTGGTGATTTAAGTAAAATCCTAACTATCGCCCAAGGCAAATACCCCGATGCTCAACTCCTCACAGTCTTCGTCGAGAATGCTCACAATAGTGCCACCACCATTGTTAAGTATTGGTTCCGCCAAACCAAAACAGACAAGAAATACGTTTATGTAAAGACCGAACCAGGCTCTGATCCAGTGACCTATGATCAAGACGTCTTAGTGCCTGACAACAACATCCCTTCACTCAATACCATGGGCATGAATGGTCAACTTGGTATTGACTTAGAAAAAGCCATAAGTGTTGCCGCCTCGGTCTGTCCCTCCAACTTTGATTGCACCAATTCAATCATTGACGCACAATTTATCAAGGCTAACACGACCCTCTGGCAAATAACCTTCAAATTCAACAACCGACCTTTTATCGTTCAGGTCGACTCAGTTACTCAAGGAGTCCTCTACAAGTCAAACATCTAGCCATCAACCAGGCTTCACTGTAAAATAGCGAAGTCAGGTTTATCTGTGTTGGCAAATGTGCCGAAATAGCTCAGTTGGTAGAGCACGGTCTTGGTAAGACCGGGGTCATGGGTTCGATTCCCATTTTCGGCTCCCTACCTTAAAATATAAATAACTGCTGGGGTACTCAAGTGGTCAACGAGGGCAGACTGTAAATCTGCTGGCTTACGCCTCCATAGGTTCGAATCCTATCCCCAGCACC
>CAZBFU010000022.1:0-12202 GCA_964491365.1 uncultured Pseudomonadales bacterium | reverse complement strand
ATCGCTTATAGATTTACGCCAATCGTAAGCAAAAACAAAGTAGTCAGTGTCTTTGACTAGACCAGAACTTTCAAGTGAACTGAAAAATCGGTCATAAGTTTTGACAAAAGAGGGTAGAGTCCAGGTTCCACCAATTTGGCCTAACAAGAGTGCATTCTTATTCCAACTTGCCCCCAATCCAGGCACCACCACCACTTTTGAATAACTTTGTTGATATGATGATTGAGCTTCAACAATGGTGTACTCTGCCCAGGGGGCTGAAGTTTGTGTAATCTCCGGATTTCCAACATTAATGTACAGATCATCGTCTGTTCTAAGCAGATACTTGATTTCATAATTACTTTCTTTATGTTTGAAAGTTACGATATTTCCAGTTCTTGTAATTAAAATTGTATGTGGTCCGGGATCAAATGAAAGTGTTTTATCTGCTCTTAGACTATTATCACAAATAGTGCCTTCAATGCATAAATATGAAAAAAGTCTCAGTCCTTCATTATCGATCCAAACACCAAAATCTCTAAATGTTGGATCAACTTGCGGATATGGGGAAATTGTTCTAGAAAAGTATATTCCTGAACCAAAACCATTGAAATTTGTGACATTAAAGACGATTTCAACTGATGAGTTACTAGTTAGTATTTTACTTGTTGAATGTTCATAGCTAGTTTGAAATCCTACAGGTGAGAAAATATGTATACCTGTTGACAAGTCAATGGGATATGATTGGTCAACATGAGTCCAATCTATACCAAACTTAGAATACTCAACTGCAAAAATATTTGGAGGAAAAAGCAGACAAATGATAAAGATCAAAACAGAACCTAAGATCTTTTTAGTCATTTAATTAAAGTCTAGCACTACGACTGATGAATATAAAGAAAATAGCGGTTATCCATAATTTACCTCCAGGAGGAGGTGTTAGACACTTGAGTAGTGTTGTTGATACGTTGAGTAGAATGGGCTATCAGGTAGACCAATTTAGGTTTGAATCTTCATCAGCTAATTCTGATTCTAAATTCAAAAACACAACTGTCTTTCCAGATATTGGTAAAAGCAAGATTCCATTCATTAATATACTATTGGGCTTTAAGCGAATAATTAACTACTCAAAAATAGTAAATAGTAATAAATATGATTTGGTAATATTTGGGCAAGACTGGATATATAAGTCTCCACCACTTTTCTCAATTATAAGATCTTATAAGTTATATATATGTCACGAACCTCCAAGAGAATATATAGAACCAATTATTTATCATTCTCCTAGGTTAAATAATCTATTATTTAATTTGGTTAATATTCCAATTGCGATTATTGACTGGTTAAATGTCAGGACTGCTAACACGATTGTTGCAAATTCTATGCACAGTCAAAAAATAATTCATAAGTACTATGGTATGAAACCTTTAGTACTTTATCCAAGAGTAGATTCATCAGTATTCTTTGGTAATGAACAAATAAATAAAAAACATCAAATAGTTTCGGTAGGCAGTCTACTGCCATACAAAGGCCATGATTTGATAATTAAAGCTATTAAACTTAGTAAAACCAATATAGATTTGGTAATTGTTGGAAAAGGATCAAAATCTGATAAAGAAAGGATTCGAAAACTATCCACTGAGTTAGGAGTAAGCACTCGGATTATTTGTGATCTAAGTGATAAGGAATTAAGGGAGTTATACCAAAGCTCGCTTATGACTGTTTCAGCCGCATTCAAGGAACCATTTGGTCTATCGATACTAGAAAGTATTTTAAGTGGAACACCTGTAATAAGTGTAGATAGTGGTGGTCAGGGTGAGCAAATTGAGAATGCCGGAATTAAATGTCATAGAAGTCCTACTGGAATCTCTACTGCAATAATCAAAATACTTAATGATTATCAAAAATTTAAGGTGAATTGTGAGAAGATAAATGAATATTGGACCTTAAGTGGTCTTAGACTTGATCTCAAAGAAATAATTAAACACTGTGAGTACTAAAGTAACCATTGTCCGTGGGGCATTTGCCAATCCATTTGAACTCCAAAATTATTACCCCCTTGCTTCTAAATTCAGCCTTAAACTTATCACTTCAAAAAATCCTCTTTCAGAAAACATCGATCTTCCCACCACCAAGCTTTGGTCACCCACCGATCTGCCTAATTTTCCATTTAAATACCCCCTTATCAACAGAGCCATAACAGACATTCACTATTTAAAAGGTTTAGAAAATAACATTAAAGGCAGTGACATTGTCCATGTCGCAGAAACTTACTATCACTACACCCACCAAGCAATTTTAGCCAAACAAAAACATCAAATAGGCAAAATAGTCTCTACTGTTTGGGAAATAATTCCTCACAATAATGAAGGCATTAGGAGCAGAAAAGATTTCAAAAAAACAGCTTATGAACAAGTTGATATGTTTATTTGTATTACCAACAAAGCCCGCATTGCCTTAATCGAAGAAGGAGTCGATCCTGACAAAATTTGTGTCATCCCGATGGGAATTGACCTCAAAAGATTTTCACCCCAGAAAGACAAAGCTGATTTTCGTTTGCTCACCGTAGCGAGACTAGTTAAAGAAAAGGGAATAGATACATTAATTGACGCCTACAAGCATCTCAAGAAATTGCACCCAAATTTAAAACTAACCATCATAGGCTCTGGTCCCCTGACCAACAAAGCCATATCTGCAGGTATAGATGTAAAAACTGTACCTTATTCTCAAATCCATCAAGAATACGCCCAGGCCTCAATTTTTGTTCATCCAGCAACTACAACCAAAACCTGGCAGGAGCAGTTTGGGATGAGTCTGGTCGAAGCCATGGGTTGTGGCTTGCCCATAGTTACTACCGATACAGGTGCAATTGGCGAAGTAGTGGGAGATGCTGCAATTTATTTCCAAGACAGAGATGTTAAATCTCTAGTTGCCAAACTAGATAACGTCATCAAGGGGACTGCACTTGTGAAAACACTTTCTACTCTTTCTCGAAAGCGAGCAGAGATGCTCTACGATTCAAGCAAAATATCTGCCAGAATAGAGAGGGTATACCAGAATTTATGAGTATCAAGAGAAAACTTATCAAAAATAGTAGTTACAACTTAGTTGTTTATTTCCTGTTGTCAGTGGTTGCCTTATTGACTCTACCCCAAATGGTAGAGGTGCTAGGACTTGAACAATATGGCTTGTTTGTCTTATTTAATACCATTACTCCTCTCGCGTCTGTTCTTGAGTTTGGCATCACTTCTTCACTGATCAGGGAACTAGCCCTTCCCAACAGACAAATTAAGGAAAGGCATCAGATTTGGCAAACAGGGCATTTCCTTATGGCTTTCTCAGGACTTCTTACCGTGATTTTCTTAGGGATAATTTTTAGTTATTTTTCTCATAGTCAACTATTTGTATCTTTAGATTCAACTGATTTTGTCAGCATAGTTGCATTGGTTCTTGGCGCAGTCTTTTTAGATCGATTAGGTAGTCACTACCTTACTATCGTCCAAGCAGATCAAGATTTTAGACTCTTGTCACTTCGCAATTTATTGGTAGGATTGGGCAATACTTTATTCTCCTTAATAGCTGCTGTTCAAACCAAATCGCTCGTTTTCATATTTATCACTCAACTAGTTTTCTATTTCTTAGGTGCGTTTATTCCGTTTATATATAACCTTTATTATTTCAAAGGTAAATCTTTACTTCCAAAAATAGATTTATCGATTGTGAAAAGAGTAATTAATTTCGGTTGGCAAAATTTTATTGGCAAAGTTGCTTCACAACTTGAGGGACAGTTGTCTAGATATATATTGGGCTTTTTGTTGACTCCTAGTGCTGTGGGATTATTTAATATTCCCCAAACTCTCACGCAGAAATCAGCAGGTGTAATATCTCAGATTGCTAGTGCAATTTATCCTGCTAGTGCCAGTTTACAAACCAAAGATAAAATCGGAAAGTTGGTAAGACTAATAATTCAGTTAGAAGTCGGCATCTTTGTCATTGGATGTTTTGGTATTTGGGCTTTTAGCCAATTTGGCGAAACACTACTTTCATTATGGTTAACAAATACATCTCTAGTACAGCAAATCTATCCACTAATGCAAGTGATGCTTTGGTGGTTACTGTTAAGTGCCTTAACCCCTATTCCTAGTATGGTTTTGGACGGGTTAAACTTGCCGATCATTCCCTCACTTTCAGCTTTAGTCACACTATCATTTGAAGTTTATTTCCTATTAAATCTCATTCCCACTCTCGGGGTCATGGGTGCTGCATATGCACTTTTGTATGGATCACTCTTTGGAGTCATACCCTTTGTCATAGTATTTTTCTGGATTCTTCGCCGAGAACAGCTTAAAATCAGTCGGCAATGAAGATAGGAGTCTACGAAGACCTACCAGCTGGAGGAGCAAAGGTATCCATCGACGCTATCTGTGCAGAAATTTCAAAATCTCATCATGTTGCCAAATTAAAGCCTGTTAATTTTCAACTTAGTACTAATCGTATCGTTAGAGATTTACAGCTTTTTTTTGTTCTTCCATTTGTTTTTAAGAAGTATGCAGAAGAAATTTCTAGTGACTTTGACTTCTTATTAGTAACTCACGATAAATATTTTACTTGTCCATTATTACTCAGGTTTTCCAAACTTCCCACAATTTATTATTGCCAAGAACCAACCAGGGCGTATTTTGAAGAATTCTTATCTGTTCCCAAAACCTGGCCATTGATTAATCAACTCTACGAAAAATTCAATCGTTTTTGGCGTAAGAGACAAGAAATATCTCACACTAAGTTGGCTACTGCCGTAGTTTGTAATTCCCAGTTTTCTGCAAATAGGATTACAAAAGCTTACGGAATAACTCCCACAGTTGTTTACTTAGGAGTTGATACACATATTTTCAAACCTTCCCAAAATCCAAGGCAACAAATCATGTGTGTAGGTAATCACGAACCACAGAAGAATCTAACTCAAGCTATTGAAGTTGTCAGTCTAATAGATTCAAAAATAAGACCACCATTGCTAATTGTTGGCCCAAGGGAAAGTAACTGTAATGAATTAATTAAACTAGCCAAAAAACTAAAAGTAGATTTAATAATCAAGACAGGATTAACATCATCACAAATGGCGCAAGAGTATCAAAAATCTTATCTGACCTTAGCTATCTCAATTCTAGAACCATTTGGGTTATCAGTTATCGAAAGTCTCGCTTGTGAAACTCCAGTTGTCGCAATCGCTCAGGGTGGTTTCTTAGAAACTGTCGTATCTGAGAAAGATGGTTATCTATGCCAGACTTCTGCGAGCATGGCAGAAAAATCTGCCCATCTTATTACTCATCTGGATGTTGTTAAAAAATTTGGTAGGTTTGGAAGGGCAGATGTTGTCGAACGCTTCTCCTGGAGTCAGGTTGTCAAAAATATCATAAAAGTAGCTGATGAAATCACAAATTAAGATTATTACCGTTAATTACAACAATTGGCCATTAACTAGCAAGTTACTTGACTCAATTTTTGTACATACGTCTTCAAATAATGTTCAAGTCATAGTAGTAGACAATGGTGAGATAAATGCTCCTGAAATAATAAGTAAACAAGTTACTGTCATCAAATCTAGTAAAAACTTAGGGTATGGAGGTGCACTAAATTTGGCTCTTTCTACTCTAAAAGCATCCAAAGATGATTACGTATTTATTATCAATAATGATTGCCAAATCCAGTCTGACTATTTTTTTGAAAAGTTAATCACCTCAAAAACTGATCTAACTTCGCCACTTATTTATGACAAAATTGGTGGCGGTAGAAGGTACGATTGTGGCGGAAAAATTGATCGTATATTCGGAAGACATACTCACTCACACTCAAATCTAAAACCATCTCAAATAATTTATCCCGATTACATATCTGGTGTGGCGATGATAGCTAAGAAAACAGTATTTGATAAAGTTGGTTTATTCGATGATAAATTCTTTATGTATTTTGAAGATGTTGACTGGTGTCTTCGTGCCAAACGAAATGGATTTAGTATGTCGATTCAAGTTGAATCAATACTTTCTCATGAGTTATCAGTTAGCTCAAGTTCAAAATCAAAACTGAGTATGCTTATCAAAAGTCATCGATATTTTACTCAAAAATACTCACACTTAATAAATCCATTAGGTAGCTTTATCTACAACGCATATCTAAAATTAAAATTACTTATATGAAGTTCTCTATAGTCACTTTAAGTGTCGACCCAAAGTCGTTTGACGGAGACTATTCAAAAAAAAGAAATGAACTGATGAAAAAATCCAGCACTGACTGGATCTTCTTTGTTGATACTGACGAGACATATGATCAACACCTCATTGATGAAATTGCATCACTGCCAGAGGAGGGGAGTCTGTATCTCATACCCAGAGTAGACCTTCTTGATGGTACAAAACTAAATTTCGGTGAATCAGGTCACCAATATTTGACACGATTAGTGAATAGAAAAAAAGGACAGTGGGTAAGGCCCGTTCATGAAGTGTTTGTGGCAAAAGTAACTGGAAAACTTAAACATGTTATATATCATCACAAGAATCAATTTGTCACTGAACATCTATCTAAGATAAGTTTGTACGGACACACAGATGGGTTATGTTTGAACAAAGAAGGTAAGACTTTTTCATATTTGCGCTTACTTTTCTATCCAAAACTTAAGTTTCTCAAAAACTACTTCTTCAAATTGGGTTTCCTAGATGGTACTCTTGGATTGTTCCACGCTTATCTTATGTATATACAATCTTTATCAAACCGAGTTTTTCAATGGGAAAGCAGATCACACATTTCCTGATCATTGGTCTGCTATTGGTTCTTACCCTGCTCAACTTTATTCTTGTTTTTACCCCAGAAATTGGTTTTGATGCTCTTTGGTATCACTTGACCTTGCCCAGAATATTCCTTGAGAGTCGTTCCTGGTTTGTACCTGGTGGTCTTCTATATTATTCTGTCTTGCCTCGACTCTTCGAGACTATTTCCATCCCCTTAATCCAATTTTCTGGATTCATCGGCCCCAAACTGATTCAGTTTCTTTCTGGAGTCCTCGTCAATTTGATGATCTACAAGCTGATTGTCAGAAGAACTGGAGACAAATACCTGGCTATTATTGGTGTGTCTCTTTTTTATGGAAGTTGGGTGGTCTCATGGCAATCAGGTTCGGCATATTTAGATTTGTTTCGGACTCTTTTAGAATTCGGCGCCATATATTTTTATTTCTCTACCACCGGTTTAAAGAAAATTATTCTTCCATCTATCTTTTTGGGGTTAGCACTGGGGACCAAACATCATGCGCTTTTTAGTTTGTTTCTCTTTGCCACTTTTATTGACAAAAGAGTGATTCCAATTGCAGTCCTTCTCGGACTACCTTGGTATTTACTTAGCTATCACTTCACGGGCAATCCAGTTTACCCTCTCTTTACCATCTGGATGCAGGACTCACAACTGCAAGTGATGGGTGAACAATTCTATCAACCTCTCTCTTTAATATTCAGACTTTTCACCCTACCTTGGCATTTCACCCTACCTTATGATGATTTCATCAGCCCAGTACTTGGGTTAGTCTTTCTCTTACTTCTGATTCAATTTATTCAAAAAAAATCTTCAGACAAGTTACTTGCCTTTAGCTTAGTAGGCATGATCACATGCTTTTTTCTGCCACCTCCGTCTTCTAGATACTTAATTCCATTCATACCAGGTGTAGTCGTGAGTTTAGTCTCTCATCCATTTCTAAGTTCAAATAGATTTAGACAATTATTTGCCATTGTCGCCACTTTATCAATTTTCTCCATCGTCGGGATGAGAATGATGGCCATGAAAAAGTATTTACCATATTTACTTCATCAACAAACTCAAAACGAATTTTTAACTTCTCTTTCAAATCGGCTACCTTTAACTTTTATTGACTCGGACGGTTTTGTCGAATCATTGCCTAAAGAGGCAAATTACCTAATAGATAAATTACATAATTTATATTATTTTCCACACCATCTAAACCACACTTCATGGGTAGGAAACACAGCGAATTTTGATTACCTAATTACCATCGGAGCAGATCCCAAAAACACCCCTGGACAATTGATCCACACTAATCAAATTGGTATTCAAGTATTCAAATTGTGAAACTAATAAGTTTAATTATTTTCACCATTCTGTTTACCTTTGTTAGTTCTCAAATGATAAAACTGGAGTCTCCAACTTTTGATGAACCAGTCCACTTAAAAGCAGGGTTAGAGTATCAAAAAGGCAATTTCAACTTTGACCCGATTGAGCCTCCTATGTTGCGCAGAGTCGCGGTTTATTTGAGTCATGATCTAAATGATATTCGACTATTATTTAGTTTTCTTTTTGCACTTCTAGTAGGCTACTTAATTATTTATCAACTTTCACTTTCATTTGTCGAAAATCTAGTCGCCCTTTCAGTCTTTCTAATCGAACCAAATATTCTTGCCTTTTCGCATTACTTTACTACCGACGCCATCTCCTCAATATTATGTGTCATAACCCTTTATCGCCTATTTAGTCATAAATATGTGACTCCCAAAGATAAATTTGAAACCATCTGTTTCTTTGCTCTTACATGCGCTTCCAAGATTGCCACACTACCTCTACTTTTTATTGGTCTTACTACACAGTTTCGTTTAATGGATAAGAGATTCATGTTCTATCTCCTGTTTAGCACCTTTCTGTTTGTATATGGGACTTACAATTTTAAACATGATCTTGTTTTTGCCTCTCGACCTTTTGAAATTCCATTTGGTGGGTACTTAAGAGGGATCAAGGAAAATGCGCTCTTTGCCAAGCGAGGGCAAGAAGTCTTTTTTATGGGAACTTCATTCGATCAAGGTCCTTGGTACAAGTCGATACTTGTTTTATTTCTCAAAACATCTCCCTTGGTCTTGCTAGGCTTGATTTTCAACAGATCTTCCAAGCCACTTCTGGCAATTGCGGGATTGAGTCTTCTTTTCAATAGTTTGAAATCACTGCAGTTTGGGACACGTCATCTCCTGCCTGTTGTTATCGCAATTACCATTTTAGGGTCTGTTTCACTGTGGCGGCGTTCAAAACTTACATATTTTTCTTTGTTTACTCTCTCTATTATTTCCTTTATTGCGCTGTGGCCTCATCCCATCACATATACTAATGCCCTTGCCGGCAAGGTAGCTCCTTACGCCTTAACCGATTCCGATTTCGATTGGGGACAAGGTTTAATATCGCTTAATAAATTTATTAAGCAAAACCATATTGAACATTTTCAATTAGCCTATTTTGGAAATGCCGATACTTCACTTTACCTAGGGCCACATTGGAGACTAATTGATGAAAACGGTTCTTCCAATCTACCTATCAGTGAAATTACCAATTTGCCTACATTTATTAGTTTAACTTGCTACTATAAGTGTGGGTACTATTTATCCCAATTGTGGCCATTACAAAAATCAACTCTAGTCGCCGGCTCTTTTCTGTATTTCGCAACGCCTGCTTATTAAGTAGTGTCTTGCTCTGGCCGTTTGGACAATTATTGGTCATTAATTTATCAGGTAGTCTTCGCCTCACTGCTCTCGACCTCACTTTAACTATCTTCGTCATCTTGAGTTTTATCATTGGCCAAATAAACAAACATCTTCTCCGACCAATTCTCTTAGTTAGTTTATCTTTTGCCATTTCACTATTGGCATCCCAACTCACTTCCACTGTCACCGTTTCTGCCTTCTTGTATTTAGCCAGATTTTTACTTTATTTGATGCTATTTTTGACCGTACAAAAACAAGACTTAACAAAAATTAAGAACTACACTTTCATTTCAATCTCCGTTTTTGTTGCCTTAGGTTTTCTTCAATACATCTTAATTCCTGATACTAGAGTTTTGGCATTCTTAGGATACGACGATCATTACTATCGCTTAATTGGCTCCTTTTTTGATCCCAACTTCACTGGACTTATACTGTCTTTAATAGCTTTAAGTTTTGTCTTTAAAGGTAAATATTTCTCACCTCTAACAATTCTAAGTCTCATTGCACTCATTCTTACTTTTTCCAGATCGAGTTATTTAATTTTTATTATTGGCCTGACTAGTTTAGTTATTTGGAGAAGACAATATCAAATATTACTTCTAGTTCCAGTATTATTATTGGCAATTTTCATAGCTCCAAAACCTTTTGGCGAGGGTGTGAATTTATTCAGGACCTATTCGATAACCTCAAGACTAACTAATTCTGCCCGCGCGATAACCATTATCACGAAAAGTCCCTTACTAGGTGTTGGCTTTAATAATTACAAATCTACATCAGATGAAATTCCTAATTTAAGTAGTGGGGTAGATAATAGTTTTCTATTCGTTTTAGCCACAACTGGCATTATTGGCTTTACTACCTACTTATATTTTCTATATAAATTTCTTAAACAAAGTCAACCCATGGTGAGATATCTCATTCTTCTGGTTTGCCTTCACTCATTCTTCAACAATTCTCTCTTTTATAGTTGGGTTATTTTTCCGTTAGCTTTACTAAGTCAAACTAACGATCTTAAAGAGTTAACTTGACGTTTATTTTTTGCACTGTAGTATTGCCCGCTGAATCAGTTGCCTTCACTTCAATACTACTTTCGCCTGTAGGTAATCTGTGACGGATTGAAAAATTACCATCTTTATCTACTCTGGCAAAAGCATTATTTACAGTCACATGGGAGTCTACCTTGTTGACTTTACCGACCACATCTATATTCTGATTTCCTTCACCAAAAAACTCTTGATTGGCGGCAGGGGAGGTGATGGTAATCTCCACCTCTTCATTGTCGTAGTTAACAGTTTTATTAACCTGATCACTTGTGTTACCTGCTGAATCTGTTGCTGTTACTACTAAGTAGTTTTCTCCACTAGTTAGTTGAACATCAAAATTAAATGTCCCATCTGGACTTGCATCCTTTTCTCCTACCGACTCACCATTATTAAGTAGGGTTACTTTTGCCAAGCCTTCGGTATAACCCTCGACTACCAATTTTGCAGAGTTAGTGGCTTCTGGAAGTGCATAAAACTGAGGCTTCTGAGGGGGGAGGGTGTCGGAATTATTGTTTGTCATACTGCTACTACCTCCTCCGGCGATCACTTCAACCAAAAATGGAAAGCCCCATTTGAAAAGTACCACCAAGAGAACAATTGAAACCAAAAAGTAAAATCTTCCAGCTTTGTTTAGTTTTCTATCTTTGTACGATCCAGTTCTCACCATATCCAAATTTTACCAAAGTTAGGCTATATAAGATAAAATCTACCCTATTGCGGGATTAGTTAATCGGTATAACGTCTCCTTCCCAAGGAGAGATGAGGGGTTCAATTCCCCTATCCCGCTCATCTCGCCCAAAGGGCGGATGAGCGAGGTTCGCCAAAAGCGACCCGCTCTCAAAAATACATCGGCAAATGAGCGAGGTTCGCCAAAAGCGACCCGCTCTCAATATAACTAATTTAGCTCATATTACTAAATGAGTGGCTATGTTTATGTTCTCAGAAGTTTAAAAGATGGTAGAACTTATGTTGGTTCGACAGACAATATAATGCGAAGACTAAAACAGCATAATTCCTGTCAAGTAAAAGCAACGAAACATCGCATTCCATTGATCATCTTATTCACTGAAGAGTTTGAAAGTTTGAGTGAAGCTAGAAAAAGAGAGAAATGGTGGAAAACTGGAGCGGGTAGAAGAAAACTAAAAGATTTATTCGCTAAAGATTTTAAAAATATTATATAAAGAATATCGTCTACACTTTTAGTACTTTTCCCTATCTTAAACAGCTTCAACAAATATTTCCCGAGGTTATAGTTCTAAAGAGTTTAAAAACTGATCTTAATAAGCTTTTTACAAGTATCGATAACATTAAGACTACTTATATTTTAGGAGTAGCTCTCTCAGAAACCGAATTTTCTTACTTTGAACCTCTGACTGTAAACAAATTTAATAAAAGTTCCAAGGTAATTAAAAACCAAATTCCTACCCTCAAACTTCACCTTCCTGACTTAGACAAAAGCCCCTTTTTAATTTCAAGAAATGCTACGAGTACATTTTGTAATTACAGTATGTATCGAATCCAACACTATTTAGGCTCTAATAATCTAAATATTCATTTTTCTTTTGTCCACATCTGTCAGAAAGACATTTCTATGCTTTCAACTCTTAATTTTACATAAACCATTACAATAGAAGTATTAACAATTAGTACACCCATATGAAC
>CAZBFU010000021.1:0-13527 GCA_964491365.1 uncultured Pseudomonadales bacterium | reverse complement strand
AAGAGTTGAGATTCCGCTTTTCCTCTCAATTCTCGCTGTTAAGTCTTAGAGCAATCTCTCTTCTTTAATATTTCAATCTCATTAAAAGAGAGTTCTCTCCAACCAATATCTGGAATACTTTCAAGTTTCAAACCTGCAAATTCAACTCTTTTCAAATGACTTAGTTGCCAACCAGTAGCTTCTACCATTCTTCTTACTTCACGCTTACGACCTTCAGTCATGGTCACTTCCAATATTGTCTCCCTTTCATTCTCTCGCACTTTGGTGATTTCTTTAGGTTTTGCATAACCATCATGAAGTTTCACTCCTTTTTTCAAAGCTTTAATTCCTTCATTGGGAATCACCCCTTTCAACCACAACCAATATTTCTTCTCCACTCCAAATTTAGGGTGGGTCAATCGATAAGCCAAATCACCATCGTTAGTCATCAACACCACTCCTGTCGTATTTATATCAAGTCGTCCCACTGGTTTTACACCACTCCTAAGATCAGCTGGTAACACACTCATGATTGTGCGTCTTCCTCGATCATCTCTGGTAGTTGTCACCATATCTGGTGTTTTGTTCACCAAATAGTACTTATGTTCACCAGATACTTTGTTCGAAACCATATTTCCACGCACCCTTACCTCATCCCCCTCATTCACTTGATCGCCCAATTTGGCTTTGCGATTATTAAGAGACACCTGACCATCCTCCACCATCCAATCGGCTTTTCTTCTAGATACACCAATTCTTTCTGCTAGCCATTTATTGATTCTCACGTCCTATATTATAGCTTGTTACTCGCCTGTCACGATCACCACCTCTTCCACTTGATCTTTTTTAGCTTCTTCTACAGACAATCCTTCAAGTACTTCTCCCACATCTCCGGCTACTTTTAGCTTCAACTCACCACTAATACTAGCCACAAACATAATCATGTTTTTATCAGAGCCTCCAGGGTAATTACCGGTAGTTACCTCGCCCAGCCATTCACCATTCAACTTTGCTGCTATTTCCCCTGCTTGACCAGTCACACCTGTACCATTCAAAATCTTTACTCTCAGTTTCGGCATTGGTGTCGGGGTTGGGGTAGGAGAAGGTGTCGCCGTGGGCACTACTTCTGCGGGTTGGTTGGTGTTTTCCCTAGTTGTTTCATTCCATTGCCAAAGTGAAAATACCCCCACTCCAACCACCAACAAAGCTACTACTCCTAGGAAAAACTTTCCCCAGGCGTTTCCGACTTCTCCACGAAAACTTTTGTCTGCTTTAGATTTAATTTCCTTTAGTAATTCCAAAATCTGATTTTGTTTTGCTCTCTCTTCAACGCTCATTTCCAACTCACCTTCTGAAATCGTTTGCTCCACTCTTACCCCTTCACTGACCAAAGCTTCTTCCACCACTTCCACTAAGCGCTTTGGCACAACGACCGCCTTCACTTCAGCACCAATTCTATTTATCTTTATCCATACTTCATCTTTTTCTAAATTAATCTCACTCAAGTAAGTTTCAATCTCCTTTACCATTTCCTTTCTCCATTTGCCCAAAGCTTTTTCAAATACCATTTCTGATCCAATCACCAATCTCACTCCTAAGGACTTTAAGTCTAATTTTTCCAAAAACTCCATCACCCGCTGCTTCAATCCCAACTCACTCAAAACTTTGTGTTTATCTAATGCGCCTTCTGGCCATGCATCCTCTACGGTGGTATTAACTCCAAAGAGTTTCAAACCTGTTAAACCCACATAGAGGATTACTTCTTTTTTGGCCATAGGGCAGTATGTCCTTTTATTCTATTTTTTCTTGTCGAGTTTATCTACTCCCAAGACTCGAACGGCTGTGTAAATAACCAACGCAATCACCATAAAATCTATCATGGTGTTGATAAAAGCTCCATACTTTAATGTGGCCCCGCCCATTACCAATGTTTTGTCAGCCATATCACCAGCTGCTCCTAACAACACTCCCAACAGTGGATTAATGATGTCGTTTACCAAAGAAGTCACTACTTTCGAAATAGCTCCTCCTAAGATAAAACCTACCGCGAGTCCAATTACTCCTTGTTCGCGAATAAATTCTAAAAATCCTGCCATTTGTTTATTAACCATACCAAAGATTATACAAAATTCATTTTTGTGGCTAGAATTTCACAGTTTTTACAAGCTCATTGATCACAAGTGTCAACACTGATAAATTGTAACTAGTGCGCAAAATACTCTCCGTTAAACAAGCAGCCAAACTTTTAGGAGTCTCTACCAATACTTTATATAAGTATTTAAACGAGGGCAGAATTTCTGCAACTCGTGGTGCAGGTCAGGGTAATTTTAGAATCCCTCTCACTTCTCTTGAGAGTTTTTTAGGGACCAAGATTGAAGCCGAAACTATCGAAGAAAAAACCAAAACCCTCCAATCTATCAACCAGACCCCAATTGTTGTCAACAAACCCGTCAAAGAGCTGAGCTTACCTACCAAGATTATTCGTTTAGGACTCATCATCACCTTAGTGTTTCTAATTATTGAGACTATCTATAGTGCCAACTTCTCACTTACCACCAATCTATTTCGCCTTTTAGTCATGGTGACTTTATTTTTATTAGCCTATCAACACGGTGGATTCTCCAAACAATCATGACTCAATCAAAACTTCACCAAACCATCCTCATCTTCTTTATACTTTCTGTACTAACCAACCTCTTTACTCTCTTCAAAGTCTTTGGCTTAAGTTCTCAAATAAGTTCACTCAAAGTACAAGTAATGAATAGTTCTTTGGGTTCCACCACCAACGACAATACTCTAAACGCCATCAACAAACTCAGCGAAGAAATGGCTTCCTATCGAGCAGAACAAGTAGGTCGAGATCAAATACTAGGCTTTAGTTCTTCTCTGAGTCAAGAAATTTCTACTACCCCTACAATCTCTCCATCCCCGAGCATCTCACCTACACCTTCAAACAAAAAAACCGTCTCCCTCGAAAGTAATTGGAACAAGACCGAAGCCTACGAAAAACCACAATCTGGTTCTCGCATACTCGACCATCTACAACCAAACATCATGTATGAAGTGATCAAGTTAGAAAACGGTTGGTACCAGATCAAAATCAATTCTCTCACCAATGCTTTTGTCCAAGATCAATTTGTTCATGAAAACTAATTCACTTCAACTCATCCATCGCCTACTCACTTTTTATTCCATTATTTTTACTCTTTCTTTTGGATACATCAGTTTCCAAAACCTCTTCGATACCAACTCATTAGTATTTTTTCTCCTCTTTCTACCTGTTGTTTATTATTTTGTTCGTCTCATAATCTTAAAAATTTCAAGAAGTTTACATCGACGCTTTCATCTTCATTTCACCAGTAGTGATCGCACTACTCCCTTTAGTCTTGACGTTTTTTTTGATCAGGATAATGCTTTTTTTCAACCTACCCTGCTTTTACTTTCGCTATACGTTTTTGTCACTTGTCTTGTTTATAGTTTGCGTATTCTCTAAATGAACCACCTCAAGCAAACTCCACTCCTTATCTATAACTTTCTAATTTCTACCATGTTTGCTTTTGCCAATTTTCTTGGTGCCTCATCCCCTACAGATTATTTAGTTAGTCTACTTTTTCTTCCTTTATCCTTTTATTTTCTTATTCACGCACTTCACAATTTATTACAGTTCCCCAAAGAAACCGTTACGACTGCACCAATCAAAACCATTACTACCAGACCACATCCTACTATTGTTAAGCCTGAACCAACCCAAGAAGTAGTTGATGTCGATCGTCGCGCTTTTTTACGTCTCATTGCCACCGCAGGGATGTCTCTATTTTTCATGGCAATCTTCACTCGCAAAGCTCAAGCAGCATTTTTTGGCTCAGTTCCTGGTCCAGGAACTGTTGCCCTCAAAGATTCTGCTGGCAACAAGATTGATCCTGCCGAGAAACAACCTACTGATGGCTATGAAATTACCGAGCTTGATGACGATGACTCTCCTGCCTACTACGGATTTGTGAAGAAAACCGGAGCTTGGTATATTATGCGTGAAGACGCCACAGGTTCCTATCGTTATGCCAAAGGCCCAAGTGATTTTGCTACCGGTTGGACCAATCGCACCTCACTCACCTATGATTACTTCTATGTAGTCTTTGGTTAAAAAATAAATATGACCATTATTGATCTCAATCATCAACCTCGCGAAGTTAAGAGTGTAAAACCCGACCCTTCATTTCCAGGTTTCCTTTTAGTAGATTATGGTCGTCGCACTGACTGGTATTCTGTGGCTGAATTTCTAAGTCGCAACCCTACCCTTGAACATCTTCTTAAAGGTGCTGCTGACCTTCCTGCCGAAATTTGTGGAATCGTCACCAGTAGTTCTGACTCTACTCTAACTGATACAACCCAAAAATGGGTCGAAAATTCCTATGCCAAATTTTACCTATGGATTTCCAGAGGAAAGGGTGAAGGTCAAAAACGCATCATCATAAGTAACAATCACAACACAGCAACAATCGACAAACCTTGGGAAACCAAACCAGACAAAACATCACAATATGTTTTTAGTCATGACAACAACGACCATCCAGCCCTTGGCAATACCCTTCCCCAAGTCGAACAAGCTAAATTAGAAGAACTTTCACGCAAAATCGACCTTAAAAAAGGTATACTTCGTCCCAAAGAGTACTACCATCAATCAAAGTCAAAGATTAAAAAAACATGAAACAAGAATATCGTTTCCTTCTTATCGGTTCACTATTATTAGTAGCCTATGTTCTTGAAGCACTAGTCAAACCATTAAGTCTTAATCTTTCAAATCCATTTGAATTTTTGACTCCCAAAAATTTTCAGTTGTTCCCTTTCACTTTTACTATTATCCTCATTCGTTCAGCTGCTCTAGCCATGATCCCAGGCTGGCTCTTAAGTTTTCTCAAAGGTAATTTTCAACTCAAGTGGATTGTCCTTCTCACTTGTTTTGGTTTACTCGAGTTATATTCAATTCAAGAAGTTGCCACAGGAAGTAAACTTATGGCTTATGAATGGTCAATTGCCCTAAGTCTTTCAGGTTTATTGCTAGTTCCCCAAATTATTGTCTATTTTTTCGCCTCTTTCTTCGTCAAAACACCCAAAGTTAGCTCTCCCAACCATGATTCTTCAGCAGGTGCTTGACACTGATCCAGTAACTTCCATATCATGAGGATAGCGTGAAACAATTTTTTGTCGTCGACGATTATCAGATTTCTCCTTTCAAAAAACTGCGCAAGGGAGATATTCTTTTTCTCCCCGAGGAAGAGGCAATCACCCTTCTTGCTTGTCATGCCATTCTTCCTCTCTATACTGCTATTAAAGCAGGGCTATACAAACCAGCAGAACCAAAAACCAATCTACTCGAAAAAATCATCGACGCAGTCACCCCAGATCCAGAACCAAAAAAAGAATCCAAACCACAAGCTACCCCAAAAGCCCCTCAAGTTGCCTCTGCCCCTACCACTTCCGTTGATACTCCACCACAGGGCAAAGAGTTCTTCAACAACTCACTACAACAAATTATTCAGGCTAAAAAAGCCAGATCCAAAAAATAGTTTAAACACCTATGGCCATTGCCAACGATTTCTATATCGATTACACCAACAAAGTCATTTGTCACGCGACTACCAGCATCAATTACGACAACGAAGCTAATACCTTTATTGCTGGCCAGACTATCGGTAATTTATCTTCTAATCCCACCAAAACAGCCATTATCGTTCGTGTTACAGATAATGGCGCCACTGGTACTCTTGATCTTGTATATGTTGTGGGGAATTGGGCAGATAATGATTCTATTTATGTAGGATCAACGCTTTATGCCACCATGGACGGCTCCGTATCTACCAAAACCACCACTTACTCCACCCGAGAATTGTATTCATTTGTGCAAGACAACTTCGACGAACTTACTCAATTGGACGATACCGTTCCAATGTCAGCTCAGACCCCTACCGAGTTTACTCTAATCAATGGCTGGTTTATTGACGACGAATCAGTTAAATTCCTTACCGGCGGAGCTTTACAAACTTCCGGCTACAACTCTGCGATCCAGATCATTACTTTCGGTGGCACGTATACCAGTGCCATCAATAGCGATATTGGTAAAACTGTTATCGATGATGCTGCCAACACTGGTGCTCTTCTACACTACAACAACACCACCAAAAAATGGTGGGTTCGCTATGGTACTACCATTGCATCTGGTTCAGTCATCACTCTTACCAGTTCAGGCACGGGTGGGGGAACCACCAACGCCGCAGGCGACTACACAGGTGAAGATCTCTATGCCAACGTCTACACCCTAGGATCTATTGCGACCAATCCAAATCCTCAAACTTACATCTTTCAAAGTAGTAGCTCTATTTCACCTTGGTGGGGTCGTGGTAATGTCAGTGCTGCTATTGACGTCTTAATCAAAGTCAAAGAATCAGGCTCCCTCATCGACAGTGGAGATATTACTGTTTATATTCGCCATTATGGTGATCTCTACGATCACTTCCCCATTAACCTCGCTAACGGTGGTCGTAATGCCGTGCCTCTTTCATCAGCTACCGACCTTAACAACAACACTACCGGAGAAGGCTATCTACTTTACGATGGTCAAACAGGGGCTTTTACTGCTGGTCTCATACTCACTGGGGGCACTTCAGGCGCTACCGCCGAAATTATGGCCGATACCGACTCAGGCGCATACGGCATTCTTACCTTAGGCAATATCAAGGGTACCTTTACTGACAACGAAGCCCTTACTGACTCTAGTACAGGTGCCGCTGTCGCCAATGGTACCGTTGGCGATACTTACCTTACCTATTCGGCTCAAAGTGCCAACTTCACCACCATACCTCAAATCATTACCGGTGGCACTTCAGGTGCGCAACGTCAATTAGTTGGTCAACAAGACAATGGTAGTTCTGGTACTTTGGTCGCCAAAGTTAGCGCCGTAACTGATACTGACCACTTCAATCCTTTCAGTAGTGGCGAAACCGTCACTGGTGCATCTGAAGGTTCAGTTACTCTGGATGCTGTCTCTACAACCGCTGTGGCAGGATTTACCAATGTCAAAGTTTGGTTCGTCAATGGCACAATCACCCATGGCTCTGTAACAGGCACCTTCACAGAAGGCGAAACTGTCACTGGAGGCACCTCCACAGCCACAGGAGTAATGCTACTCGATTCTTCAGGGACTATGACTTTAGGCAATGTCTCAGGCACTTTCCAAAGTGGAGAAGTTCTCACCGGTGGTTCGTCTGGTGCCACCGCCTCTTCTACTTCTGTTCTCACTTCTGCTTACACGATGAACAAGGCATTCTCACAAGGAACCAACTATCCTTATTCAATTATCATCAACTGTGCCACCCGCACCATGGCCCAAGTTTATGAATGGCTCAAGTACATCACTAGAGATGGTGCAAATTCAAGCCAAGTCTACCGTCAAATCATGTATCCTGTTATTTCCTCCACTGTCGTTCAACAAGACGGAGAGGAATACATCTCTGCTCGAATGGCTCCTGACACGGCTTACACGCCAGTCAAAGCATCACCTTTTGGAACCTTTGCTGGAGGTAAATTCTTCGGTGCACAAGGTGTTTGGGTGCAAAACATGGCCGCATCCGATATTCAAGCTTTCCAATTGATCGATAGTACTGGTGCCACCCAAACTCCTCCCAATTTCCAAAGCATCTCCGTTACTGGTGTTGTCTCTGGTGACAAAGTTACCGTCTTCCGAACATCAACCGGTACCACTATCAACAAAGCTGTCTTTACCGCTACTTCAGGTAATAATTCAGGCAACACTACTTTTGTCGTCAACGAAGTTATCCCCTCAGATACTCCCACCACCGGCACCATACGTATAGTCGATACTTCTGATACTAGCAACAATCGTGAGACACGCTATACCTACACAAGTTGGTCAGGCTCTACTTTCACAGGTTTGTCACCTGCCCTAAATCGAAGTTACACTGCTACCGACGATACTGCTTATGTACCATATATCGACACTACTGCAGCGGGCACTTCAGTTTCAGTTTCAATTATCTACACTACTGACCGTACTGTTATTGCACGCGTCCGTCGTTACAACGGTGTTGGAGATTCAATTCTCCCCTTCGAAACCACGGGAACATTTTCGAGTACCGGTTACTCTGCTGCTGCCATCCGAACCGCTGACTCTATCGTCACTTAAGTGCCGTGGTAAGCTAAACCATATTAACTCGACCATTCCATGGCCTTGGTCTTTAACCAACATACTCAAATTATCGACGTCACCTCGCCGCAGGTTACGGTTGTGGTTCAGGATCTCATCAACGCTATCAGACAAGAAGAAGAATCCTATATTGGCCTAGCCTACAACAAAATTGCCAATGCCTCAGGCAAAGAAGATCTTGGCGGTGGAGTCGCAACTGGTATTACTATTAATCTTCTCGAAAATTGGCAGTTAAGATTCTGGTCAGGCACTTACACAGCTTCCATTACTGGAGGTAACTTAGTAGGCGGTCCTGCTGGAAATCCAGTCGCCTATACTCCTGGTGTTCAAGTCAAACTTGTACAATCAGCCGCCTCCACTATTGTCACTACTGGGGGATCAGCTTTAACACAAGACGAACATGACAAACTTATGGCTGGACTAGATATGTCTATTCCAGATGCTGTTTGGGATGAGCTACTTGCTGCTCACCAAACCTTAGGCTCTGCTGGTCAATCACTTACCACTGCTAAGAAAAAGGCTACTATTAGTAGTCTTAAGCACTAAGATTAAGTATGGACGACGCTCTCGATACTCTAACCCAAAATTCAGCCAAATATTTGCCCTATCTACGCGAAATCCAGCGCAAACTTATCTTCTTAGTTATCACCACTCTTATCGCTGGGACTGTCGGTTTTATTTACTATCAGCGCATCCTCAACTTCATCATTGCCTTCTTCAATCTTAAAGGCATTACTATGGTCATGAGTTCCCCGTATCAATTTTTTAGTCTTGCCGTCAACACCGCTCTTGCTTCAGGTTTTACTATTGCCCTGCCCACCACTGCTTACATCCTCATCTCATTTCTCAAACCAGCTCTCAAAAAAGAAGAGTATCGTATTCTTTACGCCTTAATCCCTTTGTCATTTATTTTATTTATTGGTGGTTTTGCTTTCGGAACATGGATTTTACAGTTTGTTATTTCAATCTATTCCAATACTTCTACTCAATTTAATCTCACCAATCTTTGGGATATTGAGAATTTTTTTGGTCAAATTATCGTTATGGGGGTCTCAATGGGTGTTTTATTCCAATTACCAATCATTCTCACCGCTCTTCTTAGACTTCATCTCATTCAAATCTCCCAGCTCACTCAATATCGTCGTTTTGTCTATTTATTAATAGTAGTCTTCGCCGTCCTCATGCCTCCTACAGATGCACTTTCTATGGTGCTTATCTCGGTACCCCCTTTCTTTCTCTTCGAACTTACATTATTATTGAACTACAATATCAAAAAGTAACAAACCAAGGAGGTAAACTCAAAATATGCCACAAATTGGTGCCACAGAACTAATTATTATTTTTGTCGTTCTGCTTATTCTCTTCGGAGGCAAGAAGCTTCCTGAAATCGCACGCGGTTTAGGTGAATCCGGTAAAGAGCTCAAAAAAGCTCACAAGGAACTTCGCACTGCTCTCGACGATGACAAGAAAGACAACTAATTAATTAACAAATCAAGATGCTAAAAAACATCGGTACTACCGAAATCATTATCATCGCGATTGTGATTGTTCTTCTCTTTGGAGGCAAGAAGATCCCCGAGCTCGTTCGAGGAGTCGCTGAAGCTATCAAAGAGTTCAAGAAATCCTTCCGCGAGGAGTCAAAATAATTTGATCCTTTAATTATTCAATCAAAGATCAGCATGCCGTTGGTATGATGATCTTTTTTTGAACCCAAATCAGATTCAAAAAGTAGTAGTTACACTGTTATACTGAGGCTGTATGGCGACCATTACCATAGATAGAAGTATCAATGCCGACGATGTATTCGCCATGTCTGGAGGTATCTGTTTTGTAGCACTCCCCGCTGGATCTGCAACTTACCAAACAAATGCCACTGGTATTGCCACTTGGGCTACTGCTACCATTTCAATCTCCTCCAACTGGCAATCAGTCTGTTATGGAAATAACTTAGTTGTTGCGGTTAGTAGTACCTCTGGTACCATTGCTGCCACTTCACCCGCCGGAGTTTCTGCCACCTGGACTACCCGTACGTTACCAATTACTGCAAGTTGGTATGCTGTTGCGTATGGAGCAAATGTTTTTGTTGCTACCACATCTGGACTTGGCAGTGCTACCAACGCTGCTGCATATTCAAATGATGGTGTTGTCTGGAACTCAGCCAACATGCCTGTTTCAGGTAACTGGCGCAGTATTGTATATGGCAATAATCGTTTTATCTCAAACTCCTACGGCAGCACAGATTCCGCTTATAGTACCAATGGCACCACTTGGAGTGCAGGAGGAGCACTGCCAGCATCACGTAACTGGACTTCACTTACTTACGGCGAAAATACTTTTGTCGCTGTCGCCTCTGGTACAGATAGGGGTGCTTATTCCACCGACAATGGTGTCAGTTGGCAAGAGATGACCATGCCTAGTTCTAGTAACTGGAATAGTGTCACCTATGGTAACGGCACATTTGTTGCTGTCAGTAATACTTCTGGAACCACCGCTGCCTATAGTACTGATGGTATTAATTGGAATCCAGCTACTCTCCCTACAACTGCCGCTTGGGTAGGCGTTGCCTTTGGCAATAATCTTTTTACTGCTATTTCTACTTCTTCAACTAGTGCATCTTATAGTTACGATGGTGTCAGTTGGGTGGCCATTACCGCTCTTTCACAAGCCGTCAGTTGTATCTGTCACACTCCTACTACTTGGAATAGCGGAGACACGTTGGTCATCACCAACAATTCCACTGTTACCGTCAATACTGATCAAAGTAAATTTTGGAGTGCCATCACTCTCACCAACGGCAAACTTGTCATCAATAACACATCCACTTCTACGGGAATTCGTTTCACTATGGGTCGCACTTCTGGTGCTGCCGCTAATGCCATTACTCCAGGATCTGGAATTGGTGACATCGAAATCAACGGTAATTGGATCGAGTTAGGAACAGGATCGGGCGCTTCTGCTCAAACCATGACCGCTCCTTTCTCAGACTACATTCCCTGTCTTTGGGTAGAAACAGCCTCCGGTAGTGGTGTTTACGAAATATGGCTCAATGTAACTGGATATTACGGCGATGGCATGCCCATGCTCAAAGAAGGGCTTGAAGCGGTCAGTTCAGGCACTCGTGGTAAGTTCTTCATCCAGCAAGCCGCCACTTCTCCGTATGGTCCTGTTAATCTGACTGCCACATTAGGCAGTTACGCCCAACGACTTATCTCTATGAGTTCTACTACTGGACTTTATCCAGGTGCCCAAGTCTTAGGGCCTGGTATTGCTGCGAACACCGTCGTCAATCGTGTCATCTCCTCAACCCAAATCGAAGTTAGTAATATTACTACAAGTGAAGTATCTCCCGACTGGATAGGTATTGCTTATGGCAATAGTACCTATGTTGCCATTGCCACCACTCGCACAGATCAAGCTATGACTAGTGCCGATGGTGTCACTTGGACTGCACGAACGCTTCCTTTTCCCGCTGACTGGACTGGAATTTGTTATGGCTCCACCACTGGTCTTTTTGTCGCAGTTGCCTCAGATTCCACTAATGGTGTGGGTTTTTGTGCCACGTCAGCAGACGGAATAACATGGACACAGCGTGCTCTTCCCACTTATCAAAACTGGATGGGTGTTGCCACCAACGGTACTTCCTTTGTTGCAGTTGGTCAAACCTCCGCCAATGCCGCTACCACGGCTGGCGCTTATTCAGCTGATGGACTCACCTGGACGGCGACAGTGATGGCCTCACAAGTTTGGAACGCAGTTGGTTACGGTGGCTCTCGTTATTTTGCCGTCGGTACTGGTACAGCTACTAGTTATTCCGCCACTGGTTCAGGTACTTGGACTGCAGGCGCGCTTATGTCTGTCTCTGCTACATATCGCGCTCTCGCTCACAATGGCACTATTTGGGTGGTTGTTTCTGCTAGCTCTACAGGTAGTCAATGGAAAGCAGATCCTACCACTGGCACTTTTACTGCTGGTGGTGCTCTCCCCAACTCAACCAGTCGTGGTATCGCTTGGGATGGCACCAATTTTGTTGTCGTCAGCACCACCAATTCCAACCGTTCTGCTCGCTCCACTAATGCCGTTGCCTGGACCAGTACTACTCTTACAGGAACTCAAATCGGTAGTTGGACTGCCGTCGTCGCCAACGGCACCACTCTCGTCGCTGTCAGCAGTTCAAGTTTATTGAGAAGTTACGCCATGACTAGTACCAACTCAGGTACTACCTGGACTGTTCAAACTGGCGCTGTTACCGAAACCACCCTACGTTTCTTTAATCCCTACGTTTCCCAGCTTACACATACTGTGCAATTTGGTGATGGTATCAATGGTAATAAAGTTCCTACCAATGCCAAAGTTCGAATCCCCAACATCATGTTTACTTCAGATACTCCAGCTAATCTTCACACTGTTTCACGTATCTTAGGTGCCAATATGGTCCTTACCAACGGTGGCGCTCTCACCGCCAGTATTTGTCTTTTTGACGAGTCTTACAACACCTTCACCCAAGCAGAGAGTGTGAGTCTTACCAACTGTGGTTTTTCACTCCCTCCGCTAATCACCGAATGTTATGGTGTCTCATTATCTGGCATTGGTTTTGGCTTAGAACCTGTCAGGCGTTATTACCAATTCTCTGCCACTTTCGCTTCCAACGGTTGGTTTACCAGAGAATCAAGATACGGTGTTAATACTACCAATACTTGGAGTTATATAAATGATGCCGTAATCGACAATCTCAACATGGTCCAAGGCATGCCGTATGCCTTATCTGGTACTGGTGGTGGTTCAATTACTGGTCCCAATGCTTGTCTTACTATCAACTACACAGACAATGCCACTTTAACCAACCTTCGTTTTTATGGACTCAACACCACTCGCTCAACCCAAAACGCATTAAGTTTAAACACTCTTTTCAACAACTCCACCATCTCTAATTTGGAAAGTTATGGTTTAGGTCCTATCTATTTAGGTGTTAGCTCAGGTAACACCATCACCAACGTCACCTTCTCCGAAGACATGTTCAATGCCATGAAAAGTTTTGTTAGTGCTGCTCGACTTGGCATCGAACCTGTCAGTGGTAATAAGCTAACCAACAACACTAAATACTATCTCAAACAACGTACCTTCAAAGACTGGACTGACCGTACTGTATTTTCAGAAAGTCGTGTCGTCTCTGCCACACCATATTTAGGTGATACCTACCACCCCCAATCTTTCTCTGCCTACAATTCTGGACCTCGCGCTGTCACCCTCACATGGGTTCGTCGTGATCCTACCTCCACTATCGTCGCCTACACTATTTTCCGCGGAACTAGTCCAGGTTTTGCTAGAAACGC
>CAZBFU010000020.1:1345-13579 GCA_964491365.1 uncultured Pseudomonadales bacterium | reverse complement strand
TTTTTGGGTTCCAACGCTTTATTTGGTGTCCAAAATGGGCACCTGCTTCGAATAATTGCTCTGGGGAAAGATTTGTATATTTCATATCTCCTTTAATCCTCCCTAGCGGCGCAAACTCAAGGAGACTGCCACTAGGTGTGTTTTATAACCTCCAAATTATAGCACAATGTTGACCATCACTCCTATGGGATATAAAATCCCATCAGTCACGTCTTGTGACCACGCACCTTTCCACATATGGAGTGATGATGAAACTCAAACATGTCTCTATCGGCCTTGTGTTCGAAGCCAGCGACGAGTTCATGGTTGGCATCGTCGCCAACTCGACCATCTACTTACGTGCGCCTAGCGGATACGAAATCAAAATCGCTCCGCTTGCTCACGAACTGGCACAGATTATCGTGCTGAAGGATGGTCGGATCAAAGTCATTGGCAAGCAACCAGCCATGTATCAACTGGTCCTTGACCAATCCTTTAACCTTGCCATGCTCAGCCCGGTCACCATCGAGACCATCAACGATCGCTCCAGTCATTTCAGTCGAGAAATCGCTGACATGTTTCAAGCCGCCATCTTGAAAGTGAACCAACTGGTGCAAAGCTCAAAGCCGGAAAGTCAGATACTCAAGGCTCAAAAACTCATCAACGATCTACTCAGCTCCTCAAGTGTCAAAGTGTTTTGGGCTCTCGTGAGAAGCAAGATTGCCGATAGCAAACTGAGCTTGAAGAATCTCCTCGAAGAGATTGTGTCCCGACTCAAGGTTGAAAAGGTCGACCTACCGACAGAAAAAGAGGATGAAGAGAGCTAGCGTCAGAAGCGAAGTTAAATGTCTCTTCGCCTCATTTCGACAAACAGCCCCGCCCCGCGGGGCTGTTTTCATATCAAAACATGTTTTTGTATAAACAGACGATTGTCAACGGCCCCACTCCTCCTGGAACAGTCGTCCAATAACTTGCTTTAGATTTACAGGCAAGATCAAATTCAGCGTCTGGGTATCCTAAATCAACACATACAGTTCCGTCTGCAAGCATACCCGGCTTGATCAAATTACTTATGCCAGTTGCGCTTATTACCACTCCACAGTCATGAAGTTTGGTCAAATCATCTCCTTTATCAAATTCTGCCACCACATAGCCTGCTGACCTCAAAACTTGAACTAATTTCTCACCTACTACTCCTTTTGCCCCAACCACTCCAACTCGCAAAAATATATCAAACTCAAATGCGCTCAATGCTAGAGCATCCTGAAATACTTCCATTACTGCCACAACAACTGCGGGTGAAAATTTGCCGGAATTTCCCAGACCATCTACATCCTTTGTTGGATCAATTAAATTGACTATACGATTGGTGCCAACATTATCTACCCCCCTGATTGGTAGTTGCACCATTAAGCCATCAATTGGTTGTTTATTCCAGTATTTAACTTTTTCTTCGACTTTAACTGGTGTCTCCAAAAATTCGACGACTACTTCTACACCAAGCGATTGTCCCATTTCTCTTTTTAAGCGAACATAAACAGACTCACTTTTCTGACCGTCTGCTTGAAGAATTACTAGTTTTTTACCATTCAATTTCCCTTCTAATGACTTCTTAATTTTTGTTGCTAGTTCCTTTCCTTGTAGCTGTATCATTTTCTCCATGTGCTTCTAGCCATTTCACGCCCATCTCTGCGTCTATAACTCTGGCCTATCTCAAAGTCCACCTCTTCACCTAAACCAATAACAATCTCTCTCCATATTTTTTCTTCTATTACTGCCTTGTCAAAATCACCATCGACTAAGTTGGTGTTGCCCCTCCACATTCCCCGATCCCTTAGTAAATCACAACCAATTTCAGCATATTCTAGATAAATTTCATGCATAAATTTAGCTCCTTGCATGTCAAACCCATCACCCATATGTCCTACAAAGCCTTTTCTCCTTAAACACTCGTCTTCTGATGGTAAAAGAATTAATCTATTATCAGGCTGAGCAAATCCCGCTTCCACATAGTACTTCCAATGCCAGTCGAGCAACTTTCTCATCGACTCATCTCGTGGAAGACCTTGCATCATTGCCCCTACTATCTGAAAAACAAAGGTGGACAAATAATCTCGATCTTTAATCACAATTGCACCTCTTTCTAAAGCAGGACTTACCACTTCAAACATATTAAATGTTCTCGCCGCGTAAACCATCCTAATCTCTTCTTCAAAAGAAATATTGCCCTCAGCCTTCAAACGAAATAGCTCACCTCTTATTGCTTCAGCTTTTGCTGTTCCACCAGGTTCTCTTGTTAATACTACTTCTCTACCTGCAGCTTCAAGGCGCGTTTTTAGTCTTTTGATTTGTTCGCTTTTTCCAGCCCCTCCTGGACCTTCTAAAACTAAGTAATAACCACTTGAACTCCTTACTGACATGAATCTCAATCTAGCACATTTTGCTCAGTCTGTGTATCCACTTCTCCAGGCGCTTTTGGCTTATTCCAACTAGCAAAATCACATTTAGGATAGTTTCCACATCCGTAAAATGTCTTACCAGTCCGAGTTTTTTTCACTACGATATCTCCTCCACATTTTTCACATTTAACATTTTCCACCACTTCAATTAATTTGGCCGTATATTTACACTCTGGAAATGTGGAGCAACTATAAAACTTACCAAATTTACCCACTCTAATTACCACCTCTCCCACCTTACAATCTGGACAAGGCTTACCAGTTCCTTCAACTGGCATTTTGACTCTCGCCGCTTCCCCAATTGCCTTCTCGATTTTCCCTATGAATGGTCCATAAAAAGACGAAAGGACTTTTTGCCAATCTTTTTTTCCCGATGCGATGTTATCTAGGTCTTCTTCCATATTTGCAGTAAATTCATAGCCAACCTCTTCGGCAAAATTAGTCTTTAGAAACTCAGTTACTGCAATACCAATTGGGGTAGCAAAAAATCTTCTTTCTTTTCTCTCTACATATCCTCTATCAATGATTGTTGTGATTGTCGGTGCGTAAGTACTTGGCCTTCCTATACCTCTTTTTTCTAATTCTTTGATCAATGAAGCATCGTTAAATCTTGCTGGAGGTTGAGTAAATTTTTGTGTTGATTCTAATTTTTCCTTTTTTAATTTCTCTCCATTGGTAGTCTCTGGTAGGATTTCCCCTTCGGCTACCTTGTACATGGACTTCCAAGATGCAAATTTCATCACTTCACCCACGCTTCGCAGTAAATAGTCTGGGTTGGCTTCGATCCAAACTACGGTTTGGTCAACCACAGCAGGTACCATTTGGCAAGCAACCGTGCGCCTCCATATAAGTTCATATAGTTTTTTCTCATCCTTATCTAGATCATCACCAGCTTTTTCACCCTCCAGACTTAAATTAGTAGGTCTAATTGCTTCGTGTGCTTCTTGTGCTACCACTTTACCACCAGTCTTATATGTCACAGTTTTTTCGGGCAAGGCTTCTTTGCCAAATTTCACTTCAATTACTTTTCTAATCTGTTCAACTGCTGTTTCGACTAAATTTACAGAGTCGGTTCGATGATAGGTAATCATACCTAACTCATACAACCTCTGCGCCACACTCATGGTTTTTTTAGCTGACCAGCTTAAGACATTTGCTGCCGCTTGTTGCAAGGTTGAAGTCTTAAATGGTGGATGTGGAGCTAGTTTTCGCTCTTTTTTCTCTATTTGGCCAATTGTGTAAGTCGCATTTTCCAAGTCGTCAATTATTTTTTTAGCCTTTTCGCCATTATCGATAGTCAAAGTTTTGCCACCTTTTTTGACCAAAGCCGCAATCAATATACCCTTGTTAGCTTTTAGTGTGACTTTAATTTCCCAATATTCTTCTGGTTTAAATTTTTCTATTTCTTGTTCTTTTTCTACTACTAGACGCACTGCGACTGATTGCACTCTACCGGCTGACAAACCTCTTTTAACTTTGCGCCACAAAACTGGTGATAGTTGATAACCAACAATTCTATCCAAGACTCGACGAGCTTGTTGAGCATCGACTAAATTTGTATCAATTTTGGCCGGTTTTTCCATTGCTGCCAATATTGCTTCTTTGGTTATGGAATGAAAAGTGATTCGCTCAAATTTACTATCTGCAATTTGCTCAGACTTCTTTTTTCCATTTTGCAAGATCTCTTTGGTGTGCCAGGCTATTGCCTCACCTTCTCGGTCAGGATCTGATGCCAGAAATATCTTTTCGGCACTTCGCGCAGCAGCTTGAAGTTTTCTTATATTGTCTGCCTTCTTCATATCATTTACATACTCAGGTATAAACTCGTAGCCTTTTTTGGTGTCGCCTTTTATCTCAATACCAGTTGTACTCTTGGGTAGATCTCGAATATGGCCCATGGTGGCCATAATCTCAAAATCTCGACCTAAATATTTAGCAAGACTTTTGGTTTTGGTTGGAGACTCGACGATGACAAGTTTCATTGATTCTTTTCACTATAAACTGATTAGGTGCAACCGGCTAGTATACATCCATGCCTAAATTACTTCTCTATAGATATGAAAAAGCCCCCGACGAATCGGGGGCTGTTTGGGGTTCTGCAGGTGGCGTCAGCTTTCGCCAACGCCACCTGCAAAGGAAGACTCTGGCGACGGCTAAGCCGCCAGTAACTTGTAGTCAAGTCATCGCCCCTAGCTGGGGTTCGGAGACCTGGCTCGACTACGGGGTATTATCGAGTGTTGCTTGGCGTCTACTGTCTAGCAGACCCGGTGATTTGCCCTCCTTAGTGGCATTTCACACAACATGCTCGCACTCCCCCCACGACCCACTTTTGACTTAAAGCACTCCTTGACATGTACTTAGTGTGCCATCAAAAGGGGTATTTTGAAGAGTCTTGTTTCTAAACAAGAATCTCCCTAGTCTGAAGTCTCCTAAACTTTCAGACTCCCAACTCAAACTGGCCGTGAGTGGTGCATTGGGAACACCAGCCTCGTAAGAAAGACCTAAATCTTGCCTACGAAACTGGCGTACCCATTAATACCTTCTAAAATTCAATGAGCATTCTCACTATCGCGGTTTGACAGTGAGAATATGGGAAATATACTATAGGTTCTATTATTTGTCAAGACCCCTACATTTAGATAAGAAAAACCCCGCATGTTAGCGGGGTCTGGTTTGAGGATTAGCCGGTGGGGCGGGGTGTGACTCCCCCGCTCCACCGGCGTTTGGGCTGCAGCGAGAAAGGTCACTCTCTCTCGGGTGTGACATTCGCCACACCGCAGCCGTATGGCGGGTAAACCGGTCAGATGTCGATCGGACGTACCGATCGACCACCGCGAAATACCCGCCTTGCTACACTGGCCGAATATCCCACCATGGTGGGAACTCGGCCTAACACAAGTGCCAGGGGCGTCGCGGGACTTTGCCGCGACTCCCCCCTGGCTAGATTGGGCGGCACGTTGGGGCGGCTGGGATCTTAGACCCCGCCTCGCATGCGCCGGCTCCGGATGAAAGACTTTGCAATCTTCCCTCTGGAACCGGCTGCCCAATCACGTTTCTATTCAAAGTACACGAGTATATTACTATAGGTTTTAAATACTGTCAAGTGATCAAATTAGCCTCAAAATCTGCTCTGCTTCACTAATCATGAAGGCACCATCAGCTACCAAGTCTAAGACTCCCGATGAATTTACATCCCCTTCTTTGGCCGTTCCCACTACTACCTCAACTCCCTGCTCTAACGCCCAGTTCGCTGTACTAACCGATCCCGAATAAGTTTCTGCTTCAACCACCCAAACTAAATCAGCCAGTCCTGCCAAGATTCTATTTCTTCGTAAAAATGAAGTTTTCGATAAACCTAATAATCCAATCTCAGCACACAGTCCTCCACCATTTTCTACGATTAGTCCAGCTAATTGAGTATGTTGTTTTGGGTATATTTTATGTACAGATTCAGGTAAGACTGCCAAAGTGTATCCACCACTCTCGATAGCAACACGATGAGCACAAGCATCAATTCCCAGCGCTAGACCAGAAACGATCCCCACCCCATTTGCACATAACTTAGGTACAATCGACTCGACTAATGATTTACCACGTCGACTCATAGCCCGACTACCCACCACACATACAAGCTTTTCGCAGAGCGGAGCAGCTCCTAAAAAATCTAGATTGATGACTAGATCATGATTACTTAAGCGCTCTTGCCACGATTTCATATGCAATTGGAGCCGCTACTTGACTTCCCTCTCCACCATCTTCCACCAAAGTAGTAATGACCAACCAATCTTCTATTTTTTCTCCCATCGGCAACACTGCTGTAAACCAAGCATGAGGCAGGGTTTTTTCACCACCGTGTTGGGCTGTCCCAGTTTTGCAGTAAATCTCATTTTTAAATTCAAAAAAAGGAGTCGCCGTTCCTCCTGGCTGACAAGCCGCTCTCATGCCTTCCCAAACAGCTTCTAAATTTGTTTTGTTCGCATTAATGTCGATACATTTACCCTGATTCACTAAATTCAACTGACATAGTTTGTTAGAGAAAAGTGATGCAGTCATACGATTAATTTGTACTGGAGATGTCAACAAATCTCCTTGTCCAATCGATAAATGAAAAGTGTTGCCCAAAAACCACCTCTCACCTTTAGTCTTTTCTTGCCAAAGAGGAGTCGGCAATAAACCTGCCGTTTCACCAGGTAAATCTATACCTGTTTTTTGACCCAATCCGTACTTCGCCGCCCATTTTATCAACGTATCTATGCCCATTTTTTCTCCTATTCGATAAAAATAAATATCATTACTCCTTGCAATTGCTCTCTTCAGGTCAATTTGACCTTCTGTTCGCCCATATTTATCAAATAACCAATTACCATATCGATAACTTCCAATCACAATTTCACCATCATCATCAATTAAATCAGCCTTACTCACACCTCCATCTGAGATAGCTGCCAAAGCAGTAACCATTTTAAATACCGAACCTGGTGCAAAGCTACCTTGAACCGCTCGGTTAAATAGAGGTTTACGCTCTTCATCAGCCACTACTTTTTTTGATTCTGTATAAGTTCCACCTTCAGCCCCCCTCCTGCCATTCTTCACAAACAAATTAGGATCAAAAGAAGGCAGGCTTACTAGTGCTTCTACCCTACCATCTATTCGAGACACCACCACGCTGCCACTTTTTCCAGTTTTAAGTAAACGTTGATTCAATACATTGTAGACAAACAATTGAAGATCCAAATCAACGTTGGTTTTTAACACCTCTCCAGCCACAGCCACATCGATTTCTTTTTTGGAAATTTCTCTTCCAGCTGCATCTTCGATTATTTGCCAATTTCCGTCTATACCTCTTAATCTTTCATCGTAGTATTTTTCTATGCCTACTACTCCACCCTCATCACCTACATATCCCACGATACTTGCAACCGGCACCCCATCGGGATAATACCTGACCACCTCTCCACCTTCTTCTACATTAGAGGCAATAGTCTTACCTTTTTTATCCAAAATCACTCCCCTTGCCGCTCTTATTTTCTCAATCTTGATTTGATTACCAGTAGCCTGCGAATCAAAGCCATCATGCAGCACCACGCTCACCATAAACGCTCGTGCAGCGTACCACGCAAAAATAACTACCAATAGGTATTTGATCCACCGTGTCATTTAACCCTTAACTCTTCTTTTAGTAATCCCAAACTGTGAAACCACCAAACCAGCACAACCACAACTATAGATTCAAAAATGTTATAGCCAAATCCCAAAATACTATCGATGATCCAACCCACTGACACAATATAGATCACCAAACCCCACCATGGTGGCCTTACTCTATTGACTACAAAGCTATATATAAAGATTGCCAGCCATATCAAAAGTCCCATCGTTCCGATCGAAACTCCTTTTCCAATCCCAAGTAGTATCGCTACCACTAATCCTTGCCAGTAAACACTCTTCTTTGTGCCAAGGGCTAAAAGTATCGGCAAGTAAAGTCCGATTCCAAACACCATTTCACCCACCAAAATACTAGCAATTACGAGAAGCCAAATTACTATGTTATTCTTATTGCGTGTCTCGCCCATCTTTGATTCCTTTCTTCATTTGTCTACTACTATACATTGGTAGTCTATTAAATGTTACAACTCGCTACGAAGCGAATTTTCGTCAAACACTATATCCCTTATTCACTCCCTTTATCTTTTCCAAAAATTTTATATTTAACGTCGCTTACGATTTGAGGCATTTATCAAGCTACAAAGAACAGATCAATACCCTAGAAACAAATCTTCAAAGACAAAGAGTTATCAATAAGTTTTTCTCAGACAAAATACAAGATCAAGAGGTCCTAGCAAAACTGGGACCCAAATCGTGGACAACCATCCCAGTAAAACTAATTTCAATTGACAACATCGCCACTCTCACCGCTAGTGATTTAACCAACATTAAACCGGGTCAACCTGTCATCAGTGACGACACCATTGTCGGATTAGTTCAAGTCGTTGAGGCGCCAATTATCAAAGTACTCCCTCTCACTCATCTTGATGTGCGATTAAATGTCCAAACTGACACTAATGTTCAAGGCCAATATTTATTCAAAAACTCACTACCACTAGTTACCAACATCCCATCTGAAGCCTCGTTTAATACTCAAGCAACTATCTTTACCTTACCTTCAGAAATGATCCCTGAAAATCTTATTGTTGGTTCTATTGAACAAATAATCACCAACCCAGCTGCACCTAGTCAGGAAGTTAGTTTGAAATTAGAAAGAACCCTCACCGCCAATAAGAAATTGTTTATCATCATCAAACCCTAAACCGCACGAAGGCCAAAAAACCTCAATCCCAATTCTACCCAAACCAATGCCACTATAGCCCCAACAATTGCTTGTGCCAAAGTATGTTTTTTCATACTCACCCTTGACCACAAAACTAAGACGAGAACGATCAGCAGCCACCAATAATTGTTCCACCCATAAAAATGATTGGCAAAAGCCACCAAAGCCGCATTGACACCAGTATGTACAGAAATTTTCCAACGAATCGTGACAAGTGCAAAAATCACCGCCAACCCCCAAAAGACAGCCAAAATAGCGGCTAGAAAAGTTTTCCCAATCATGAGGGCGTAAATCAAACTAAAAAAATGACAAATCAGTGTGAAGACATATGGCCCAACTCTCTCGCTTCTCTTGGTCATATCAATGTCACTTATCCGTCCTGTTTTAAGCCCAAACAATACAAATAATGCTGGAAACAATCCATTCACAATTCCTAACAAAATTAGAAATCTGAATCTAGCTCCATTTGTCAGTGCAATATAGGCAGTCGCAGCCATCAACAAGGGAATTTCTACCATCGGGTCAAAGACTCTCGAGATAACCTTCGCCAATAAAGAAACCTTTTTAGACTGCTTCATAGATACCACTAGGTATTGGCAAATTTATGTTGTTTGGCACTTGAATATTCATCAAGAGTTTAGGCAACAAGGTCATCATAAAAATAGACAAAGCTATTAATACAATCACTCCTGCCCAACCTGAATATACCAAAACTGATTGCTTCTTGGGCAATGGAACGTCTCCCATCTTACTCTTTAGCATGAAGTATAGTTTCTGAGTTGCTACTAGACTTAAATATCCATAAAAAGCAGAAGGAATACTTGAGAATAAGTCGGCAATATTTTCACTTAATCCTAGCGACTTTAAAACCATTCCAATTGTCAGACTTAACAAAAACGCGAGACCAGATAAGGAAAGTGTGTACTTTAAAAACATCCACTTTCTACCACGCAGTAACTCCCGGCTCATTCTCATCGCTTCGGTCGTCGCCAACCCTTCATTGACCTGAGCAACCATGGCCAAACTTGTGAAAAAGGCAAAAATTATTGCCGGAATCCCCAACCAGATCGAATTTCCAATCACTAACAAACTTAAAACTGAAACTAAAGCCAAATTTTTCCAGACAAGCTTCTTAGCTTTATCAAAAATTTCTTTTCTACTTAAATTAATATTATGCGGATTTGCTCCGATTAAGGTAGCCACACTCCCCCAAGTCATCAACCATGTCATTGTAAAGATCATCACAAAGACCAAAGCTGATATAGCCCCATATACCCACAAAGTATTTACATTATTTGTCGACAATATGGTATACAAAATCCCAATTATAAGCGCTCCTACTATTATCAATACCAAGTTTAGAAGTAATGGAATTGTCTGTATCACAAACAGTTTCCACCAAATTTTAACCACCACCTGCCAACATTGACCTATAAATTCAAAGATACCAGGATCTTTTGTCACAACTTCTCCAAAATATGGAGCAATTTGTTCATTATGCCAACCTACTCCTAATAAATCTTGTTTAACTTGGGAATCTGTTTTACCTGATTTCTTCGCTGCCAAAATATACTCCTTAATTTGATCACTCATTCCATCAGTTTAGCTTATTGGTTAGTAGATTTTCTATGGACCTGACTTGCTGCACTTTCAACAGCTCCCAATGCATCTGCAATAGCTCCTTCAGGCACTACTCCACTCAAATCGTGTGCAGCTTCCACTGCTTCTTCACCAAGGACAATACCTAATTCATGACCACCAACAACAATGGCACTGGCTTGATCAACCGCTGTTGAACTATCGTCTACTATTCCTTCTAGTATCCCATCAGTATCTTTTTTTCTTCTACTCTGAATGTATCTGACCGTCAACCAAATTGCTGCCCCAGCCGCACTCATGCCTGCAGCTACTAACCATGGCCAATGTTTGGTCACAAACTCTTTAGCGTTTGATTTTGGTTCTCGATTATCTCGCTCTTTGTTCAATTGATACCTCCCGACACTTTAACTTTGGCTAATAACTTATCATCCTCTAAAACTCTGGCACATCCTCGCACCACTGATTCTAGCGGTTTATCTGTCACCCAGACAGGCATTCCGGTTTCGTCTGAAATTAGTTTGTCTATTCCTCTAATCAAAGACCCGCCACCAGCCAAAACAATGCCTTTTTCCAAGATATCTGAAACTATTTCTGGTGGAGTTTCTTCGATGATCAACGCTACTTCTGACACAATTTGTTGAATTACGCTCATCAAAGCCTCACGAATTTCTGTACTTGTTAGTTTTAACGATTTCGGCAATCCTGATTCTAATGATCTACCTCGAACTACCATCGTCAGCGGTTGACCTTCTTGTTCTCGCTTCATTGGATAGGCTGAACCAATTGAAATTTTGACTTCTTCAGCGGTACTTTCTCCAAGTAGTAATGAGTATTTCATCCTTACATAACTAGATACTGCCTCAGTCAACTCATCTCCAGCTACTCGCAAACTCTTGTTTAAAACCAAACCTCCTAAAGAAATCACCCCTATTTCGGTAGTTCCACCACCGATATCTATTACCATCTGGCCTTCTGCTTTATCAACCGGTAGTCCTGCACCAATAGCAGCAGCCATGGGTTCTTCGATCAAAAAGGCAGCTCTAGCCCCAGCGCTCAGCGCTGCTTCTTGAACCGCTCGCCTCTCGACTTCTGTAACTCCGCTTGGAATCCCAATGGCGACCCTAGGTTTGGGGATCCGAATCCCCATTCCTTTGAATGTATCGTGTACTTCCTTGATGTAGTGTTTAAGCATGGCTTCAGCGGCATCAAAGTCCGCAATAACACCCCCTCTTAATGGCCTAATCACCTCAATATTGGCAGGGTTTTTACCTACCATTTTCTTAGCCTCTTCTCCAATTGCCAAAACCTCTTTTGTTTTGATATGTCTAGCCACCACCGAGGGTTGCCTGATGACAACCCCTTTTCCTTTGACATGTACCACGGTATTGGCTGTTCCCAGGTCGATGCCAATATCCAAACTGATCATCCTCCAAAGCTTCTCAAACATGCCTACCTAGTCTACCGTTAAATAGCTCACAATGCTAGCCAAGAACATCAAACCAGAACAAAAAATCTTATGTATCCTATAATACTTGACAATAGTTTGATTTTTTGGTATACCTATTACCCATGAGTTGAAGCTAAATTAGCTTCGGCTCGAACCTTTACAACTTGCACTCACATATTTTCTAAACCAGTTCTTGGTTTGAAGCTAATAGATACCTAAAATTTTGTCTACTAGCCTCAAACCAGGTCTGGCAAGGAAAACCAGGCTTAGATTTATAAAGGAGGTCGTCATGACCGCTTTCTCCCAGACCAGCAGGAACCCGATCCCGGGCCGTCTGCTGGTCGCCTTGACCATGATCCTTGCGGTGATGGTCGCTGTCCCCCTCCTGGGGGTGGTTGGAGGTGGCAGTGGCGCTACCTCCA
>CAZBFU010000020.1:0-1245 GCA_964491365.1 uncultured Pseudomonadales bacterium | reverse complement strand
ATGGTCGCTGTCCCCCTCCTGGGGGTGGTTGGAGGTGGCAGTGGCGCTACCTCCAATCAAGTGTCAAACGTAGCGCTTGAAACAGCGCTAGACGAGGCCATCCTGGCCATGGCGGGCAGCCATACTGGCCCCCACCGGCCGCACCAGGACCCAGCGGCAAACCGGACCGTCCTGATGCTGACCACCCTGGTCAGCTCGGGAACGGCGACGTTTGCCCCGCCGGGGCAACAGGGGCCGGGAGATCGAGTGATCTGTTACGCCATCAAGGCTGGAGGCAAAATCCTCCGATACATGGTGAACATGATCCTCGATCAAAGCACGGGGGAGGCCGCCACCGTGGTCATCCGCATTGCGGATGGTCAGAAGTCCTGGTTTGCGGCATACGAACAGAGCCGCCAGGGTTTCATCAGCGGCGACCGCCTGCGCAATTTCCGTCGGGACTACCCCGACGCAACGGTTGAGCAGGCCGACTGTGCGGGCGACTTTCCCAAGCCGCCCACGCCCCTCTCCCCATGAGTGCAAGATTAAGTCAGGCGAGCTGCCACTAGCTCGCCTGACTAATCCCTAAATCTCCTAACACTTTTTCTTGCTCATCTGCAAGTTTCTTCACTTCTTCTCTACTCCAAAATTGTTTATATTTCTCATAAACTGACTTCTCTAAAAATACTCGATCAGGTCCATCTAGTAACAATTCTCGATCTATTTCTTCCCCTAAGGGCAAAAACCTACTTCTCATATTATTAACCACCCTTCCCAATTCTCTATGTATAGGTGATGGTTCTCCTTCTCCCACAGGATACTCTTTTAATACCAATTCCAGACCTACTAATAACCCTGAGTACATTTCACCCACCTTGCCATTAGTAGCTTTTTCACCCAAGTTGGTCTGATAATGCCACTCCTCTTCATAAGCAGCGGCTTGATCAGTCACATATACCACCAAATCATTTACCACTCTTAGAGCCATCATTGGTTCTGATTGAAACATTGTTTTTAGTCTTTCCAAACACTCACCTTCAATAAATTCTCCGTCAATTTTTCCACCCGCTGCCGCTTCAGCATAAACCGCATTAGCCAAGATCCAAGTTTTGTCTTTTTCATTTTGAATACTTGTAAAAACATCCGGTGTTAACTGGGCTTTCAATGCCTCAGCGGTCAGCAATTCTCCTCGACTGTAAGGATTTGGTACTTCATTTCTTTCCATGCCCCAATTGTACGACAAAGCAAATAAGCTAAACTATTGAT
>CAZBFU010000019.1:0-13625 GCA_964491365.1 uncultured Pseudomonadales bacterium | reverse complement strand
ATGCCTCTTTGGGCAGCGAATTCTTATGATACAATTAGCTTCGTTACGAGGGTAACTGCTCGAGAGGGCAGTTTCTTTTTGCTCAATCAATCCTAAAAAATATGGCAGACGCTCCCAAAAGCAAAACGGTCTCTTTAGATCGTGTTAGAAACATCGGTATTATTGCTCACATTGATGCGGGCAAGACCACCACTACCGAACGTATTCTTTTTTATACCGGTCGTACTTACAAAATCGGCGACATCGACGAAGGCAACACCACCATGGACTGGATGGACCAGGAACGTGAGCGTGGTATTACCATCGTTTCTGCTGCTACCACCACTTTTTGGACCCCCGCCCTCGAAGGCTCTATGTACAAAGGTGACTTCCGTTTCAATATCATTGATACTCCCGGCCACGTAGACTTTACCGCCGAAGTCGAGCGTTCACTTCGTGTTCTCGACGGAGGTGTTATCGTTCTTGACGCAGGCTCCGGAGTTCAATCACAAACCGAAACAGTCTGGCGCCAAGCAGACAAGTACAAGGTTCCTCGTGTCGCGTTCGTCAACAAGATGGACGTTTTAGGTGCTGATTTCCACGCTACTATCAAAGATATCCACGAAAAACTCGGTGCTCGTACCGCCATCATGGCACTTCCTATCGGAGTCGAAAATACCTTCAAGGGTATCGTTCTTCTCCTCGAACGCCAACATCTTATTTGGCAAGGAGACGAGACCGGCGCTAAGTACGTCGTTCACGAGGGTTATCCAGAAGATATGAAAGACGAGTGCGAGAAATATCGTGCTCAGCTCATCGAAACCATCGTCGAATTTGACGACGAGTTGATGGCAATGTTCCTCGATGGCAAAGAGCCAGATATGCTTTCACTCAAGAAAGCTCTCAGGCACGCCACTATCACCAACAAGATTTTCCCAGTTTATCCAGGCTCTTCTCTTCGCAACAAAGGTGTTCAGCCCATGCTCGATGCCGTCGTTGATTTTCTACCCAGTCCTCTTGATCGCAAGGTCATCCACGGTACCAAACCAGAGTCAGAAGAAGAAGAAATTCGTCAAGCAGATCCTGCCGAAGCTCTCTCCATGCTCGCCTTCAAGATCCAAGCCGATCCACACGTGGGTCGTTTAACCTATGTTCGTATCTACTCAGGTACTCTCAAATCAGGTTCTTATATCTACAATTCCAGCAAACGTGAGCGCGAACGTGTTGGTCGACTTGTTTTAATGCATGCCAATCAACGAGAAGAAATCGAAGTTGCCAAAGCTGGAGAAATCGTTGCTGTTGTTGGTCTCAAAGCCACCAAAACAGGCGACACTTTGTGTGAAGAAACCAAGCCTATTATTCTCGAATCCATCAACTTCCCAGATCCAGTTATCTCTCTGGCCATTGAACCCAAAACCAAAGCAGACCAAGAAAAGCTCGGTTTAGCTCTCTCCAAGCTTGCCGACGAAGATCCAACCTTCCAAGTCAAATCCAATCACGAAACAGGTCAGACTGTTATCGCTGGTATGGGTGAACTTCATTTGGAAGTTCTAGTCGAGCGTCTACGCCGAGAGTTCAAAGTCGACGCCAACACTGGTCAACCTCAAGTTGCCTATCGCGAAACTATTTCCAAGGAAGCCGAAGCCGAGTCCAAATATATTCGCCAATCCGGTGGTCGTGGACAATATGGTCACTGTATTCTCGTCGTTCGTCCCAAAAATAGGGGAGAGGGTTACACTTTCAACAACAAAGTTGTCGGTGGTGTCATTCCCCGTGAATTTATTCCTGCCATTGAAAAAGGTGTCAAAGAAGCTCTCGCCAACGGTATCATCGCTGGTTATCCAGTCGTAGATATTGAAGTCGATGTCACTTTCGGAAGTTATCACGAAGTCGACTCTTCCGAAATGGCTTTCAAAATTGCAGGATCCATGGCAATCCAAGACGCAGTACGTGCTGCCAAACCAGTCATCCTCGAACCTATCATGAAGGTCGAGGTCACTACCCCTGAAGAATACTTAGGTGATATAATAGGCGACGTTAGTTCGCGTCGTGCCCAAATTCAAGGCACGGTTCAACGCGGCAATGCTAGAGTTGTTGTCGCCAACATTCCTCTTGCTGAGATGGGATCTTACGCTACAATTATCCGATCTCTTACTGCCGGTCGTGCAAGCTACTATATGGAACCGTCTCACTACGAGCCTCTTCCAGACGCACTTGCTAGTAAGTTGATCAAACCAGGAAACGCAACCAGGTAAAATAAAAATATTAGTAATTAAACCCAAAAAAAACAAACATGGCATTTGACCGCAAAAAGCCTCATCTTAACATCGGCACCATTGGTCACGTTGACCACGGTAAGACTACTCTTACTGCCGCTATTACCAACACCCTTGCTTCTCGTGGCTTAGCTCAGGCTATGGCCTTCGATCAGATCGACTCTTCTCCAGAGGAAAAAGCTCGTGGAGTCACGATTCAAATTTCCCACGTTCCTTATGAGACAGGCAAGCGTCATTACGCACACATCGACTGTCCAGGACACAAAGATTACATCAAGAACATGATTACCGGTGCCGCCCAAATGGACGGAGGTATCTTGGTTGTTGCTGCCACCGATGGTCCTATGCCTCAGACCAAGGAGCATCTTCTTCTTGCTCACCAAGTCAACGTTCCTCGTCTCGTCGTCGCTCTCAACAAATGTGACGCCGTTGATGATCCAGAACTTCTTGAGCTCGTCGAAATGGAAATCAAAGAGCTTCTCAAGAAATACGGTTTCGAAGAGAACACTCCAATCGTTCGTGTTTCCGCACTCAAGGCTCTTGAGGGAGACAAAGATGCCCAAGACGGCATCATGAAGCTCATGGACACTGTCGACGAATGGATTCCAGAACCAGTTCGTGACCTCGACAAACCATTCCTCATGCCAGTCGAAGACGTCTTCTCAATCAAAGGCCGTGGCACCGTTGTTACAGGTCGTATTGAAAGAGGTATTGTCAAAGTTGGTGATGAAATTGAAATCATCGGTATTAGAGACACCCAAAAGAGTGTTGTTACCGGCGTCGAAATGTTCCGCCAATCACTCGATCAAGGTCAAGCAGGCGACAATGCCGGTATCCTTCTTCGTGGTATTGAAAAAGAACAAGTCCAACGTGGACAGGTTCTCGCCAAAGGTGGCAGTATCAAACCTCACAAGAAGTTCAAAGCTCAGATCTACGTTCTTGGTAAAGACGAAGGTGGACGCCACACTCCTATTTTCTCAGGCTACAAACCTCAGTTCTACCTCCGTACCACTGACGTGACTGGAGAACTCAAACTCGCCGAAGGCGTTGAAATGATCATGCCAGGCGACAATGCAGACATCTCAGTCGAACTCATTACCCCCATCGCTATGGATGCTGGACTACGCTTCGCTATTCGTGAAGGTGGACAGACCGTTGGTGCTGGATCAATTACTGAAATCTTGGACTAATTATCCATAACTAATAAAGGGAAGATATGACCGGCCAACCACGCATCAGAATCAAGCTCAAATCTTTTGACCACCGCGTCATCGACGAGGCGGCTACAAAGATCATCAGAACTGCGCTTTCTTCTGGTGCTCAGGTGGTCGGGCCGGTCCCTCTTCCTACTCGCCGTAAGGACATTACCATTGGTACCAGTCCTCACGTCGACAAAAATGCTCGTGAACACTTTGCTATCCTCACTCACAAGCGTCTCATTGATATCGTCTCGCCCACCAACAAGACCATCGATTCTCTTCAACATCTCGATCTGCCTGCTGGCGTTGGTATTGAAATCAAAATGTAATTAATGCTAATAATTCGACACACTACATATGATCAAGACCATCTACGCCATCAAGAAAGAAATGACCCAAGAGTTTATCGACGGTCGACGCACTCCCGTTACTAACGTCGTTGTTCCAGATCACTCACTTCTAGCTACCAAATCTGTCGAAAGTGATGGCTATGTCGCCCTTGTTGTTGGAGTAGGTAAATCCCTCAAAGCAGCAGGAAAAGCTCTTTCTGGCAAACTCACCAAATTTGGTATCGACTTTAGACCTCGTCTTATTCGCGAACTTCGTGTTGACTCACTTCCCGAAGGAGACAACAGGCAGTTTGACTTAAGCCAATCTCTCGTCCCAGGTAGTCTCGTATCTGTTACTGCCAAATCCAAAGGTAAAGGTTTCGCAGGTGTCGTCAAACGTTTTGGCTTCAACACTCAACCTCGTACTCATGGTCAATCCGACCGTCATCGCGCCCCAGGTTCCATTGGTCGCGGTACCACCCCAGGTCGTGTCGTCCCAGGCAAAAAAATGCCAGGACATATGGGCGCAGTCAACGTCAACGTCAAAAACCTTCAAGTTCTCGCCTTCGATTCAGCCACTTCTATGCTCAAAATCAAAGGTGCCCTTCCTGGTCACACCAATTCTTGGTTAACTATCAAAGTTATCAAAGCAGCTCCTGCCAAATAAATAATATGGCTACTCGCAAATCAACCACTACCAGCGCCGTTGTGACGACTACTCTCGATCCACGCGTTTTCACTTTCAAAGTGAACAAAGCTCTATTGGCTCAAGCTCTTCACGTTTACACCGACAATTCACATCAACACACCCACAAGGTCAAGTCACGTGGTGAAATCAATGCCACCAATCACAAAGTCTACAAACAAAAAGGTACCGGAAATGCCCGTCATGGTGCTAAGTCTGCTCCTATTTATGTCGGTGGTGGTGTTGCTCACGGTCCCCGCGGCCTTGTCGCCAATCGGCTCAAGCTCAATCGACGTATGAAGGCAATTGCCCTCGCCAGTATTCTCTCAGCCTACGCTGCAGACTCTCGTGTTCAAGTTTTCGATGTCTCCAAGATTACACAGAGTAATACCAAAAAAGCCAAAGCCATTTTTACCGCCCCCAAGAGTCTCATCGTTCATGCTCACGAAGATGTCGCTCTTACTCGCTCCATCAGCAATCTCTCAGCTTCTTCCATCGAATCCGTCAAGCTCAATCCACTCAACGTTTCTTTGGCCAAACATCTTTACCTCACCCCCAAAGCTCACGATCTCTTGGTCGAGAAACTTGTTCCTTTACTAACCAGTAAGAAATCACATGCTTAAGAAACCCGTTTTTACCGAAAAGGCTTTTGCTCAGACTGCTCTAGATACTTACACTTTTAGAGTCGATCGCCAAGCCACCAAGACTCAAATCAAGCAAGCAGTCAAAGATCTGTATGCCGTCGATGTGAAGTCTGTTCGTACCGCTCAAGTCAAAGCCCATTCCAGTAAATCCATGAAAACAGGCAAGCAGATCAAAGAGCGTGGATTCAAGAAGGCATTTGTCACGATCAAAGCTGGTCAAAAAATTAAGCTCTTCAATTCTTAACTAACATGAAAAGTCTATACACCATCAACAAAAAGTCGTCAGGTCGCAACTTTTCTGGTAAAATCACTGTCCGTGGTCGTGGTGGACGTCAGAAAAGATACCTTCGCCTCATCGATTGGAAACGCAATACCTTCGATATGCCTGCTCGAGTCGATAGTATTCAGTATGATCCAAACCGCACCTGTGATATCGCCCTTTTGGTTTACCCCAACGGTATCAAGAACTTTATCATCGCGCCTATTGGGCTCGCCGTAAACGATCGAGTCATTTCAGCTTCAGATGCCGTCGTTGATCTCAAACCTGGCAACTGTACCAAACTTCGCTACCTTCCTATTGGTACTCCTATCCACAATCTAGAGATCACTCCCGGTAAAGGTGCTCAAATTGTTCGCTCAGCTGGATCAGCTGCTCTCATCCAGTCCAAAGAAGAAGATACTGTCATTATCAAGTTGCCCTCCGGCGACACTCGCACCTTCAAGGCCGATTGTCGTGCTACCATAGGTCAGCTCGGCAATGAACAGCACAAGAACGAAATTCTTGGTAAAGCTGGTCGCTCCCGCCTCTTAGGTTGGAGACCCAAAGTCAGAGGTGTCGCTCAAGATCCTCGCTCCCATCCACATGGTGGAGGTGAAGGTCGTTCGGGTATCGGTCTCAAGGCTCCCAAGAGTCCATGGGGCAAGCGCACCCTTGGTGTCCGTACTAGAAAACGCACCAAGTACTCAGACAGTGTTATTGTTACTCGCTATAAGAAATTTAAATAAATATGGCTAGAAGCGCCAACAAAGGACCATACGTATACGATCGTCTCTTAGAAAAAATTGCTAAGCAGAAAGCTGCAGGCAAAAAAGAGCCAATCAAAACCTGGGCTAGGAATTCTCAAATTCCTCCAGAGTTTGTCGGCTACACTTTTTTAGTCCACAACGGCAAGATTTTCAAAGAAGTCTATATTTCCGAACACATGGTCGGACACAGACTCGGTGAATTCTCACCAACTCGAAACTTCAGAGGCCACGGTAAAGTTACCAAACGTGTTCTCACCAAGACCTAAAAAATAACATGACCATTACAGGTAAAGCCAGTCATCTATCTCACTCACCCCGCAAGGTCAACCTTGTGGTCAAAGCTATCGTTGGCATGAACGCTGCCGATGCTCTCACTCGCCTCGAATTCACCCCCAAAAGAGCAGCTTCTGCTGTCGCCAAAGTCCTCAAACAAGCTGTAGCCAATGCTACCAATAGCTTCTCAGCTGATCCAAAACAATTAAAGATTCAGTCTGCCTTTGCAACTAAAGGCCGTGTTCTCAAACGAGGACACATCGGAGGTCGTAGTCGCTACAAGCCCTACCAGAAAACCTTCGCTCACCTTACGATCAATCTCATCTCAACCGAAGCCAACGCTGCCCCTGCCAAACCAGCAGTCAAAGCTCAGCTCAAAACCCCGGTTGTCGAAGAAGCAGTCGTCGCAGAAACCAAAACCAAAACCACCAAATCAACTCCTAAAAAAGTCGCCACCAAATCTAAAACCATTAAATCAAAAACTACTAAAACAAAATAAACATGGGTCAGAAAATCAATCCAACCGGTTTTAGAACAGGCGTCATCTTCCCCACCAAATCCATTTGGTACACCTCCCTCAAAGATTACGGCAAAAACGTTCTCGAAGAATTCACCCTTAGAGAGTTTCTCAAGAAGAAGCTTACTATTGCTGGACTCACCAAAGTCGAGTTCAAAAGATCTATCAATACCCTTGATATTTATCTTCATGTTTCCAGACCAGGTGTTGTCATTGGTCGAGGTGGATCAGGACTTGAACAACTCAAAAAAGACATCACCAAATTAATTCACTCCGCTAACCCCACCAAAGCCAAGTCTTCTCTTCTCAAGGTCAACATTCACCCTGTCGAAATTGGTCACCCAGATTTATCAGCCGTCCTAGTCGCCGAGCGCCTCGCCTCTCAGCTTGAACATCGTTATCCTACTCGTCGTGCTGTGTCCCAGGCTCTCGAAAAAGTTTCCGCTGCTGGCGCCAAAGGCATCAAAGTCGTACTTGCTGGCCGTATCAATGGCGCTGAAATCAGTCGTCGTGAGAAATACAAACAAGGTCAAGTACCCACCCAAACTCTTCGTGCCAATATCGATTATGCCGAGCGCCCAGCTCTTACCCGATCAGGTTTTGTCGGGGTCAAGGTCTGGATTTATACCGGAGAAGTTATTTCATAAACCTAACATTTAACCAAAAGACCAACCATGCTACAACCAGCACGCCGTAAATATCGCAAAGAATTCCGAGGCAGTATGGGCGGAGTTGCCACTCGTGGCGCTACCCTCGCCTTCGGAGACTTCGGCCTCAAAGCCACTACCTGTGGTTGGGTCAGTGCCGCGCAAATTGAATCTGCACGTCGTACCATCACTCATCACACCAAGCGTGTTGGTCGTCTTTATCTTCGCGTTTTTCCTCACAAACCAATCACCAAGAAAGCCGCTGGCTCTCGTATGGGTTCCGGAAAAGCTGACATCGATACTTACGTAGCCGTCATTAGACCAGGCGTCATTCTCTTTGAACTAGCCGGCGTCACTGAAAGTATGGCCAAAGAAGCTATGCGTCTTGCCGCCCACAAGTTGTCCGTCACTACTAAGTTCATCAAATCCTAAAACCCATGGCTACCAAGACCAAAACCACTAAATCATCAAGTCAAAACCCAGCTATTCTCAAACGTGAGATCATGGCTGCTCGTTTAGAAATCTTCGCTCGTCAACAAAAGAATACCAACATTCACAAGTCAATTAAAAGAGCGCTTGCACAAAGCCTCACCAAAAAAAACGTATGAAGAAACAGCTCACCGGTATCGTCAAATCCGCCAAGATGATTGGTTCAGCCACCGTGACGGTTACTAGAACCAAAACTCATCCTCTTTACAACAAGAAGACCAAAGTGTCCAAATCTTTTATGTGCGACAACACCATTGGCGCCAAAGAAGGGGACAAAGTTGTGATCGAACAAACTCGACCACTCTCTGCTCGTAAGTTCTTTAGAATTATCAAGATCGCCAAATAACATATGATTCAACTTCGAACCATGCTCCAGGTCGCCGATAACTCCGGCGCCAAACTCCTCCGAGTCGTTCTTGTTCATGGCGGATCTCGTCGTCGCTTCGGTTACGTCGGTGACGTTGTCACTGCCGTCGTTGAAGGCGCCGATCCCAACGGCACCATCAAGGACAAGCAAGTAGTCAAAGCGGTTGTTGTTCGCACCCACAAAGAAATTCGTCGCAAAGATGGCACTTGCCTTCGTTTCGACGATAATGCTGGTGTCGTCATCGACTCAGCTGCCGCCAAGAATCCCCTTGGTACCCGTATCTTTGGCCCCATTGCCCGTGAAGTCAAAGAAGCTGGTTTCACCAAAATTGGCTCACTCGCGCCTGAAGTTTTATAAGTAGCCAAAAATAACTAAATATGTTTAAGTTCAAAATCAACGACACCGTCCAACTCACTTCCGGCAAGGATGCGGGCAAACGTGGCAAAATTCTCAAGGTTATGCCAGCCTCCGATAGAGTAGTGGTCGAAGGTCTCAACCTCTACAAACGTCATCTCAAACCACAAGGCGAGACACCAGGTTCCATCGTCTCACTTCCTCGTGCAATCAACGTTGCCAACGTCGCCCTTATTTGCCCCAGCTGCCACAAACCTACTCGTGTTGGTTTCGACGCCAGCCAGGAGCCCAAAGTGCGAGTCTGCAAGAAATGCAGTCAAGTTATTAGCGTAGATTCCAAGAAAAAATGAGCCAAGCACTAAAGACCTCCTATATCGAGACTCTTCGTCCCAAACTCCAAAAAGAGTTAGGGCTAGACAATCTCAACGCCGTTCCCAAACTCACCAAGATCACTATCAATACATCTTCTCGTGATTTTAAGAACGACAAAGAATTCTTAGAAAAGACCAAAAATTGGTTCTCATCCATCACTGGACAAGCACCTTCACTTCGTCGTTCCAAGACTTCCATTGCCGCTTTCAATCTTCGTGAAGGTGATGTGGTCGGAATGACTTGTACCCTTCGTGGAGATCGTTGTTACGATTTCTTCCAGAAACTCACCGCTGTCGTTCTTCCTCGTATCAAAGATTTTCAGGGCGTCTCTCGCACTGCCTTTGATCAACAAGGAAGTTACACTATCGGTCTTCGTGAGCAAATCGTCTTTCCTGAAGTTGAGTATGATAAAATTGGCAGGATTCAAGGGCTAGAAATCACTATCTCCTCGACAGCCAACAACAAGGAACAAGCATTTGCTCTCCTCCAAATTTTAGGCATGCCGTTTGCAAAGCCCAACTAATATGGCCAAAACAAGTAAAATCGTCAAAAATAATCGGCTCGTCGGGCATTCCACCCGTCACCATAACCGCTGCAAACTTTGTGGTCGTCCACACGGTTACATCCGCATCTTCGGCCTATGTCGTATCTGTTTCCGCAAGTTAGCCCACAAAGGAGAACTTCCAGGCGTCTATAAGAGTAGCAAATAAATATGGATCCAATCGCAGATTTACTCACCATTGTTAGAAACGGTTACAAAGCTCATCTTGAGCAGACCACTCTTCCTCACTCCCACATCAAAGAGTCAGTCGTCAAGATACTTGTAGACAAAGGCTTTTTAGAAAGCTACACAGTCGAAGGTGACAAAGTTAAACCTCAATTGAGAATTGTCTTCCACTACACCCCCAAAGGTCACCCTGTCATTTCCGGCATCAAACGCATCAGTAAGCCAGGTGTACGTCTCTATAGCAAAGCTTCTCAGCTTTCCAAGCTATCTGGAGTTGGTATCAACATTGTTTCTACTTCCGCTGGCGTTCTCGCCGACGACGAAGCTCGCAAACAACACCTTGGTGGCGAAGTTATTTGTCAAGTTTGGTAATACCATGAGTCGCATCGGTCGCAAATCAATCACAATTCCTACAGGCGTCAAAGTTGACGTTACTCCTACCCTTTTAACTGTCACTGGTCCCAAAGGCCAGCTCACCGTTCCAGTTCAGGGTAAAGTAGCCGCTCACCTTGAGGCAGATAAGTTAAGCTTCTCTCGTACTAGCGAAGACAAAGAGACTCGTGCCTTGCATGGTCTCGCTCGAAGTTTAGCCCAAAACGCTATCGATGGTGTGACCACCGGTTATGTCAAAGATCTTGAGTTAGTGGGTACAGGTTATCGTGTTGCCGCCACTGGCGCCAACCTTACTCTCTCTCTTGGTTTTTCTCACCCCGTTATCTTCAAGGCTGTTCCAGGAGTTACTCTCGCTGTTGATGGTCAAACCAAAATTAAAATCTCAGGTATCGACAAACAATTAGTCGGTCAAGTTGCTGCTAACATTCGTCGTCTCAAAGCTCCAGAACCTTACAAAGGCAAAGGTATTCGCTATTCAGATGAAGTCGTTAGAAGAAAAGCCGGTAAAACTGCCGCCAAAGGCGCCTAATAATCTAAAACTACAAAACTTATGCTTACCAAAAAAACCACCTATCTTCGCAAGCAACGCGCCAAGCGTGTCGCCCTTCGTGTTAGCGATCGATCAGATCTACCTAGGCTTCATGTCAAACGCTCACTTCTTCACTTCCATGCCCAAATCATTGATCGAAGCGGCAAGGTCTTGGCTCAAGCCAGCACCACTCAGCTCAAAGATTTCAAAGGTCACAAAACAGCAGCTAGTCAACTCGTTGGCCAAAATCTTGGAGAAGCAGCCAAAAAAGCTGGCGTCACCTCAGTCGTGCTCATTCGTGGAAGCTATCGTTTCCATGGTCGACTCAAAGCTATGGTTGAAGCTTTCAACAAATCAGGCGTTAAATGTTAATTTAAGTTAAAATACAAAACTCATGGCAGGCAGACCACAAAGACAACAATCAGACGGTTTCGAACAAGTAATCGAAATCAAACGTGTATCCAAGAAAACCACTGGTGGTACTCACGTATCATTTGCGGCTCTTGTCGTCACCGGAGACAAAAAAGGATCAGTTGGTATTGGTTTGGGCAAAGCCCTTACTGTTACTGATGCGATCAAGAAGGCTGTTCGTTTAGCCAATAGAGATCAAATCAGAATCCCCGTTGAAAAAGGTACTATTCCTTACCAAGTAACCCAGAAGTTCAAAGCAGCCAAAATCATGCTCAAGCCAGCCAGGCCTGGTACCGGTATTATCGCTGGTGGTTCTATTCGCGCCATCGTCGAAGCTGCAGGTGTCACCGATATTCTTGCCAAAATCTTAGGCACTTCCAACAAGCTCACCAACTCTTACGCCACCTTCAAGGCTCTCAAGTCGATTGAAATTCTTGCTAGTAAGCACGAATTCCTCAAAGAGTATCAAAAAGCTAATTCTAAATAATCAAAGACTATGATCGACCTCAAACTCCCTCTTGTTACTACTCGTCGTGCTAAACGTATTGGTCAGGGTGGTGGATCTGGTAAAGGTTTCCACACCTCAGGTCGTGGTCAAAAAGGTCAGAAAGCCCGTGGTACTATGCCACTTTGGTTCGAAGGTGGTAACCTTCCACTAGTTCGTCGCACACCATTTATCAAAGGTAAATCTCGCTTCAATTCTCTTACCGCCGAGAAAATCGTTGTTACCCTCGATCAGCTCAATCAATTTGAAGATGGTGCCACAGTTGATTTTGCCTCGCTTGCCAAAGTCCTCAAAATTTCCGCCAAAAAACTTGAATGGGCAAATGCCAAAGTTTTAACTTCCGGAACCCTCAAGAAGGCTCTGACAGTCAAAATCACCACTTCTGCCTCTGCCAAGAAGGCAATCGAAAAAGCTGGCGGCAAAGTCGCCTAATTCCAAAATAAAACGACATATGAAATCTGTTGAGCGAGCACTTCCTTATGGTTTGCCAGATTTGACAGCAGAACTCTGTGATTTCCTTGCTCTTCCGAATCTCCTTCAACATGGTCATCTTCCCAAAGCTGAAGAGATGACTGGATCATCATTAAAAGACAAAGATGCCCTGCATAGACTTTGGGCACTTGGCCACTACATGTTTTTATCACCCGATTGTCGATGGCGATATTTTGCATATACTCAAGTCAATCCTGAAGTCCTAGATCTCTTTTCAATCGAACCCACCCACCTTCGTGCTATTTACTTACCTTCAGATATTCCTAATTCAAATCTGCCAGTTAGAGATGTAGTTTTACTCAATCCTCAAATTACCTGGCTAGACCAGCGTATGATGCTCAACCTTGAAGGCTGTGGTAGCATCGCTGATGGTTTAGTTCGAATGGCCATTAGACGTCCCCGAGCGGTTCGCTTAACGGGTCTAGTCTGGTCGCCCTCTCATGATGGTATTTCTCCCATCGATACTATAGTTGATGGAGGATTTGATTCTGGAGGAATGGAGCACGAAATTGCCCATTTGGATGGACTTACTGCAATCAGTGACGCTTTCATTCCACGACTTCTTGATGGATCAACATACGATCTAGAGGAACTAATTGCCCAAGACCCATCGCTTTATGTCAGTGCTCGCACTCGTCGAAATTGGGAAATGTATCGTGAAGAATGTATCTTCCTTTCTCATCAAGATGCCATTGAACTTGCCCAACTATTAAAGTCAGAATAGGCTGCTAGAATGGGTTTAGCCCATGAAAGTTTCTCCTGCTTTAGTCAAGAAAGCCCATCTTCGTCCACTTGAGGATATCGGTCCAGTCAGAGCCTGGGAAGTAGACGGTCCCTTCATCCGCGAGAATATCGATATCGAATTTACCAATTTTGGCATTGCCCCGGATTTTCCCTGGATTCCCGAAAATGAACTTTGGCTTGATTTGGAAACTCATCCCGATGAGCGTCGTTTTTTTATTGACCACATGCTTACCCAGTGGCGCTATCTACACAAAGGCTACAGCAATGCCTATGCTCTCAACAAAGCCTACGCTGTTGAGCGCAGTGAACGCCTCAAATCTGGCGATCGCACCAAGATTTTCTTTGAACATAGAGCTCACCCAGAAAACACCCATGTCAGACTCATCGGCAAGACCGACGACGGTTTAGCAGTTTGGTTAGTTATTGGGCGTCTAGTTCGCTCCTCCTACTTTATCGATTTTGTTGATGGCGGGCATCATCTTGTCTATCCTTGGGTTCCTGAAAACGAAGTTTGGATCGACGATGATGTTCAGCCCAAAGAATGGCCATACATCATCCTTCACGAATTGCACGAACGTCGTTTGATGACTTTAGGCTGGGGGTATCCGCGTGCCCACAGTTCTGCCTCACGTCACGAATGGATTTACCACCAGCACCCCATGGATTT
>CAZBFU010000018.1:6141-13850 GCA_964491365.1 uncultured Pseudomonadales bacterium | reverse complement strand
GGTTTAATCAGTACAATTGTTTTCTGCATAGCCTCAAATTATAGCGCATCATCAATCGACTTGAAATCTCCGACTACAGCCACAGTAGCCTTCTCAAACACAAACAATTCATTTGCCAATTGGTTTAAATCATCAAGAGTTATTTTGTCTATTGCTGCTTTGATATCATCAGCAGTTCTTATTTCTCTTCCGCAAGAAATATCACCCAAAGCCGCACTCATTACCTTTTCAGGGCTATCAAAACTAAAACTTACCCTACCTTTGTAACATTCTCTCGCCATTGCTAGATCGTCTTTGGTCAAACAAAATTCTCCACTTCCACTAGCCATATCAGCCAAGATTTGCCCGATCAATTCGTAGGTTGGTTTTAAGGCATTTTTAGAGATCCCTCCGCCAATAAAAAATGCACCAGCATCAAGCATTAAGTTGTAGCCCGAACCGACCGAATAGGCTAATCCTCGTTTCAGTCTAATCTCCTTATAAAGACGGCTGGACCAAGAAGAACCCAAGATGATATTTAACATGCTCAGAGCGTATCGCCTCTCGTCCAATGCCGTAATCGTTGGCAACGCAATCGACAGATGTGCTTGATCTACCTTTCTCTTGATCAACTTTTTCTGACCCAAACCAAGTTTATTCTGATCAAGTTTATCCCGCTTGATATCAAGTTTACTGTCCACATAATCTCCAAAACTCAAAGATATGGCGTTAATTAGTTTGTCATCGTCATCCCATTCTCCGACTACACCTAGAATGGTATTGTCAGCCTTAAAATGTGTGGCTCTAAAATTTAGTAGGTCATCACGAGTGATTGCTTGTAAGGATTTAGTACTTCCTAAGACTGGTCTACCTAAACCACTTTTACCAAAAAGCGTACTCCATACCAAATCACTAGATTTCGACGATGGATCATCCTCATACATCTTAAATTCTTCGGCAATGATCGTGCGCTCTTTCTCAATTTGATCTTCTGGCAGCAGGGCTGATCTAACTTGTTCACTGACGATCTTCAATGCTAAATCAAATTTTTCCTTGGCTGTTCGTGTCCAGAATCCCATATCTTCGTGACTTGTATAAGCATTTCGTGCTCCACCCACCCAATCAACAGCTACTCCTAAATCATTTGGTCCAGGAAAACTTACCGTTCCTCGACCACACATATGCTCTAAAAAATGAGCTACACCTCCCACATTAGCCTTCTCTTCCCTAGAACCGCTGCCAATCATCGCTTCTACTACAATCGACTGTTTATCAGTTTTCACCAAAACCACTTTCATATTTCCCAATTTGACTACTTTAGGCTTAAACATTCTCTTAATTGTACCAACCCAAAACCAATTTAAGATAAGTTAGCAGCCAACTAGTGGGTATTGCCAATAAAAATCCCCAACCTAAGAGAATTTCTACGAGTATCGACAATACCCCTAAGATAGTAAGTATCGGCACTATTGGGACTATCAAACTATTACTTAGTACAAAGAAGTAATTCATTTGTGCAAAATGCCAATACACTAATGGCAAGGTTAAAGCAGTCGCTGCTAAAGTCTCATTGATTGCTAACTTGCGCCACAATTGCCAAGATCCCTCCATTACTTTCGATATTTTTGGCCCCAGCCATATAAGCCCAAGTGTAGCCGCCACTGATAGCTGCCAAGATATGGACCACCAAGAACCAGGATCAACAACCCAAACCCCCAACACCACCAAAGATAACAAATACCAAGAAACCACACTTCTCCCAACTGCCAACAACGTTAAATACAAACTTATCATCAAGCCCGCTCTCACGACACTATAACCTGCACCAATTAATAAGATGTAGCCCCACACGCCTACAAGTGTCACCACAGTTGCCAATCTTCTTTTGAAAAACCACAAAAGTAAACTTAGTATAGGAGAAGCAACCAGCATGACATTGAATCCGCTTGCCACGGCAATATGACTAACTCCTGCTTTTTTCAATGCTTTGGCAAAATCCGTGCGTAACGCGTCTTTTTGCCCCAAAGCCATCGCAAGTACTAAACCAGAATCTGCTCCCGACCACAATTTAGTGGCAGATACTTCTATCAAACTAGTAAATGTTCCTTTTTTCATCATTTCAGGTTTTATCAAAACTACATCTTCTCGCCCTACATCCACCCAAATCCACCCCATTAACCTATCTATCAGACTTAAGTGTAGACTGCCAGTTATACGATATTTACCCTCGTCATAATACGAACACTTACCATCAACTTTCATTAACCATTGCCCTATTTTATGAATACAGTAAGAAGTATTTTGATATAGATAGACTGGTTTACCTTGCCATATTACCTGTCGCTCACTCAATCCGCTTGTCCTTAATAAATTAAGCACGATTACTACCAATATTAGCCTCAAAAGCCGCCTCCAATAAACCATACTTTATAGCACTAACTTTTCTTTGTTCTTCAAAAACACATTCTCTGGCCAAATCTTCTTCTCCAGAATTTCCTCCAGTCTTGTATATGGTCGTCCGTTAATCAAACTTTCAGCCCTGGATTCACCTACTCCCCATAGCAACTCAAGCGTCTCTCTGCTAGCACTATTTATACTCACATTGGCGCCTTCAAACGCACCAATTACAGTCTTTATTTGGGTATTGTTTGCTCCTTTAGTTGGAATAAATACCTTCTGACCATCAATTAGCCTCGCGGCCATGTTAATACTACTGGCTATATATTCATCATCTGCTTGCGCTGTTACCCCTCCTGCTGCATCAATTGCATCCTTTATTCGTGCATCTGAGTCAAGTTTGTATACATTTGGTCTAACCACTTCTCCAGATACATCAACCAATATTTCATTGTGAGTTTCAATTTGAGCAGATTCAATCTTAATTTCGAGTGGTTTATCCTTCAATGATTGCCTAACTCTAATTTGATCCACTACCAACCAAATTATGCTGAATAAGAATACGAGTACTAATAGAAAATCTATCCAATACTTCTTCCACACCTTACCACCATCTTAGACCTCGCTGACAAAGTTGACTAGCCTACCACTCACAAAAATTGTCTTAAATTGGCCGTTTTGTAAGAATGATGCTACTTTTGCCACAGTCTTTGCTTTTTCTTCTACTAGAGCTTGATCAGATGCATCTTTAAGTGACATCTCCATCGTCCCTCTCACTTTGCCATTCACCTGACAAATGATGGTTCTAGTATGATTATCTATATCAAAGTGTAAATTAGTAGGCCATTCTTGTAAGTGAACACTCCCCTTTTCACCCAAGATCTGCCAGAGTTCTTCGGCCACAAACGGGGCTAGAGGTGCTATTGTTTTGACCAAGATTTTTAAATCAGCCAAATCTAATGTTTCACTTTCTCCCATCAAGTTTACAAACTTCATCAGTGTCGCTACAGCCGTATTAAATTTAAGTGCTTCTATATCAGTTCCAACCTTAAGCACACTTTCGTATAAAGCTTGTTTTGTTCTTGCACTACTGACACCACCGTCCTTATTTCTATATATCAATTTATATAGTTTCTCTATCAATCTATAACAACCAACGAGTGAACGAGGATCCCAAGCAATGGCTTGGTCCCATGGACCCATGAACATTTCATAAATTCGCACTGCATCAGCTCCATATTGATCAACTACATCATCTGGGTTAACAACATTTCCTAAAGATTTACTCATCTTTCTTCCGTCTGAAGCTAAAACCATGCCCACCGAGCGCAGTCGTAAAAAGGGTTCCGAGAAATTCAACAAGCCCAAATCCTTAAACACTTTTACCCAGAAGCGAGCGTAAAGTAAATGAAGAACCGCATGTTCTGCCCCGCCTAAATACCAGTCCACTGGTGCCCAATCAGCCAATTCTTTGTTTGACCAAGCCTGATCATGATTTTTGGAATCCACGAACCTTAAAAAATACCAACAACTACCAGCCCAATTCGGCATCGTATCTGTCTCACGCATGGCTTTACCTCCACAATTGGGACAAGTGGTTTCTTTCCATTCATTGTTTCGAGATAGTGGAGATTTGCCATCATCAGTAGGCTCATATGATTCCATCATGGGAAGCTCTAAAGGCAGCTGATCTTCAGATAGAGGTACTACTCCATTTTCATCTCCACATTTATCACAATAGACCAATGGAAATGGTTCACCCCAGTATCGTTGACGACTAAAGACCCAGTCACGAAGATGCCAAGTAATTTTCTTTGTAGCGTGGGTACCCAAATCACCTGCTATCTTCTCTCTTGCCTCTTTACTAGTTAAACCATCATACTTTCCAGAATTTACCAACACTCCATCATCTATTGTGGCTTTGTCTGCTTCTTTTGACACTACGAATCGAATATCTAAGCCATGCTTTTTGGCAAACTCAAAATCACGTTCATCATGGGCAGGCACACCCATCACTGCCCCCGTTCCCACATTTCCCAAAACATAATCACCCACAAATACTGGCACTTTCTCGCCGGTCACGGGGTTGATTACCACGCGATCAGTCTTAACTCCAGTCTTTTCTTTGACCTCTTCCAATCTTTGTTGTTCCTGTTTTTTTAGAGCATTCTCTACATAAGTAATAACTTTTACATCTGTCTTCCATCCACCATCTAGCCAGGTTTTTACCATTTCAGGACTTACCACGACAAAGGTCGTCCCACAAATAGTATCAAGTCGAGTCGTAAAAACTTTGATTCCATCACCAAAATCTACTTCATATCCTTCTTTCTTGCCTATCCAATTACGTTGCATCGCCAAAATTCCTTCTGGCCAATCAAGTCCCTCCAAATCATCAAGTAGTGGTTGTGCATAATCTGTGATTTTCATCACCCATTGAGGCAATAATCGTTGCTCAACACTGGTACCGCACCTCTCATGGGTGTTATCTGCTAATACCTCTTCATTAGCAATCCCTGTTTTACATTTTGGACACCAATTTATCGGTACTTCTTTGCGATAAAGTAGTCTCTCACCTTTATCGTTTTTCTTTTGATATAGCTTCAAAAATAACCATTGCGTCCAACGGTAGTAAGTAGGATCAGCGGTCGAAAACTCTCTCTCCCAATCTAGACCAAACCCAAGCATATTCATCTGCCGTTTGAAATTTGCTTCGTTCTTACCCACCATATCTTTGGGATTCTTCATTGCTTTGATCGCTGCATTCTCAGCTGGGAGTCCAAATGCATCCCAACCCATTGGAGCTAAGACTTGGAATCCTTTCATACGTAGGTACCTTGAAACCACATCTACCGCTGTAAAAATTCTGCCATGTCCAGTATGAAGTCCATCTCCTGATGGATACGGAAACATTCCCAAGACATATGCTTTTTGCTTAGAGTTGTCTCGTTTGGGTGTTCGATAAGTACCTTCTTCTTCCCATACCTTTGACCACTTGGGTTCAATCTCTTTTGGATTGTAAATAGCCTTGTTCATAGAGTATTTGTATTTTACCTCTTCTCAAAACCGACAACAAACATTAATAGGTGTAACAGTATGTGCCTAGATTATTTATCACTATACATATATATATGCCAATTTAGTAACAATATATATCATTTGCATCCTGCCCGAGTTCAAGTTAAATTGAAAATGAATGCTAAATTTCCTCATTCAAACCATTCTTATTTGTGGCTCCATTGTGCTCTCTTTCGTCTGGTCTTCTCAAGAGAATTTGTACCCATATACTTTGCAGTTTTTAGGCCTGGTAATCCTGCTTTATTTTGTCTTCCGCATGCTTTTCTCAAACAAAGGCAATCTGATCGCCATGCTTGACGCAACAATCTTCTCAAGTGTTTCACTATTACTAGTCGTTAATTCAGGTAGGCTAGACAGTCCACTTTTTTTTATCCTCTATTTTCTCCTCTTCGCTCTTTCGCTTCTCTTTTCAGCCAAACAATCTTTACTGATTAGTCTTACACTTATAGTTCTTTTCATCACTGACCCACACTTTACAGGAACCAATTCTCAGATTATCAATCTGATCACACTACTTTTAATCACGCCACTAGCAATCAGTTTTGGTGCCCGTTTCCTCGACTCTTTAGAGTCAGCCGGTAAAATTGCCAAACTCGACAACCTCATCGCAAAAGAAGAAACAGATGTCTTGATGTGGATCAGCACCAAAGCTAATCCCCTCCTCACTCAAATCATTGACAACAGTTCACAGTTGATCGGCAACAATACTCTCCCTTTTAGAGTCAATGAAAAAATCAAGAATATTCATGCTGACCTCATCAAACTACATCAATCAGCCAAAGACCTAGAAGATGATATCGATTCCAGCAGTAAATAGTTATCTTTCGGTCTTCCTTCGTCCCATTTACGCCTGGTGTAGTAACAATTTAGTTAATGCAAAGTCCACTATCAAAATGCATCAGTTAAGAACCTCAATGTCTCAGATCTCACTTTTATCATCAACAAAATATATCAAACCATTCGCTTCATTTGTCTTATGTCTTATAGCGTTTAATTATTCTATAAGAATCGCACTTGCAGATAACCTCGCCTCCCCATCTTTTAAGATGCAAATGAGTACGATCAATATTACTGGTGGCGAAAAAACTGGTGGTGGTTACAAGCTCAATGACACTGTCGGCCAAACCGCTCAAGGCCAATTTGACGCCGCAGGTTATCGAGTAAGAGCAGGTTTTCAGTATGTTCGTAGTCGAATCCCATTTAGTTTTCATCTAGACTCATTTACAGTCGACCTCGGTACCCTTATCCCCAATACTTTTACCACCGCCACCAATACCCTCACTGTTAGCGCCGGTGGTGCTTATGGTTATCAAGTTCGAGTTTTAGAAAATCAACCTCTCACCAAGTATAGTAGTGGCAGCACCATTCCCGATACCGCTTGTGATTTAGCTACGACCTGTGCTCTCACAGATGCCAATATCTGGTTGGATACTAGTAGATACGGCTTTGGCTATAGCATGAGTGGAAACGATGTTGATACAGCAGATTTCGTGAATGGCAATTATTTTCGTCCCTTCCCTAATGCTGCTAATGGAGATACACCCAGTGTCGTAATGAGCAAAGCTGGAGTTACTGCCCAATCCATCGCGACTCTCACCTACAAAATCAACATCTCACCTATTCAAGCTGATGGTTCGTATGAAAATCTGATTCAATATATAGCCATACCCGCCTACTAATATGAAACTAAAACTTATCTCCTTGTCCCTTTGTCTCTTGTCCCTTTGTCACTTGTCCCTTGTCCCTTCAGCTCATGCCCAAACAACTCCCCTGGGTTTGTCAATCGACCCACCTGTCTTTGAAGCGGTCATCAAACCAGGCAAAACCATCACTCAAGTTTTTACAATCCAAAACCTTTCAGACTCACCACGAACTTTAGTAGCTAAAATTATCCCTTTCACGGCTGGAACTCAAGATGGCTATCCCCAACTTCACCCTGAATTAACCCCACCTTGGTTATCTTACTTTTCTCTTGCCAATACCTACATTAGTCTTGATCAACCATTTAACTTAAGAGCCAAACAGACCGAACAACTAGTAGTCAATTTATCTATCCCTGCTCAAGCACCCACCGCAGATATTTACGCCACACTATACATCAGTAGTGAAGGCAATCTACAAGATCAGCTCAATGGTCCGAACTTAGGTTTAGCAATAGGTGCTAATCTTTTGATCTCAACTTCATTTACTGGTAATCCACCAGCAAATATTTCCATTGAAAACTTTAGTCCTTTTGTCAAAGATATCATTCTCCG
>CAZBFU010000018.1:0-6041 GCA_964491365.1 uncultured Pseudomonadales bacterium | reverse complement strand
CTTCAATCATCAAGACTTTCAGTTCGTGCTCGGGTTGATGCTGCTGGCACAGTTGTAGGCAGCTCAATCGTGACAATCAAATCAACTGCCAGTGCCCCTGCCTACTCAATTTCAACAGTCAATCTTCATGCTGGCGATACAGTCACTGTTGGCTCGAGTACCTATACTATAGTTGGCATTGTAGATGCCACTCGCTTTACTGTCACTCCAGTTCTTGCTGCTGGAGATGCCGATGACAATGACATAGTCGCTTTAGTAATGAAGCCTCAGCATGTCATCACATTCAACACTGCCAGTGCCATTCCAGGTGGCTTTTTCCAAGTTCTCATCCCCGCAGATTCCACCACCCCTAACGACGGTGTAGTTGATGACGATGGTTTTGACTTTGGTGGCGGATCCGTCACTGTCACTCCCACCAATGCAACTGGCTATACCTTCATCGGTGCCACCAATGCTGCCACTGCCTCAGGTGGCACTTACTGTACCGCTCCCGCCAACTATCACTGTTTCGAATTCCATTACACTGGTGCAGGTGGTGTGGGTACCGCTATCACCCTCACTATTGGAAACACCAATGGTGCCACAACCCCCATCGCTCCCGCTCCCTCATCCACTTACTCCTCAGGCTATGCAGAAGACTATCCAATTTTTATCAAAAATTTCACCAACACTTCTAATCCATCATCCGCCTCACCCATCGACTCTGTTCAAGGTCGAGTCGCCCTCATCGAAGCCGTAAGAGTTACCGCCAGTGTCGACCCCACCATCACTTTCCGTCTTCAGGGTGTTGCTTCGGCTGCCTCAATTTGTGGCACTACCGCCAGTGTTGCCACTGACACTGGTACCAATGCACCATTTATAGTCCCTTTTGGCAGCATGACCCTTAACACTTTCAAGACCGCAGGTCACTTACTCACCGTTTCTACCAATGCCTCCTCAGGCTATGCTGTCACCGCTGTCGAAGATGATCAATTAGGCAAAGGTGGTGCTGCGACTCCATTTATTGCCGATACAACCTGTAATGGTGGTACCTGTACTCATACCACCTCGGCTGAGTGGACAACTGCTACCAATAATGGTTTTGGTTATGCTATTCAAAACATTTCAGCTGCAGCCGCTCCCTCTACCTACAATGAGTCTGCTCGTACTTTTAGTACGCGTCAATTTGCCGCCATTGCCGATACAGAAGCGCCACAAACCATCTTCAGTAGTAGTACTATCGCCGATAATGAACAAGTAAACGTTTGTTATCGCTTATCCGTAGGAGCTACTCAGGCATCTGGAGATTATGAGAATCTAGTTATTTACACCGCTACAGCTTCATTCTAATCATGAACTACAAAAAGCTTGCCCCTTGTCTCTTATTACTTGCAGTCTTTTACACCTTGTCCCTTGTCCCTTGTCCCTTGTCCCATATTAGAGGTGTATACGCTCAAGTTGAATCAGGCACCACCGCAATCCCCCCGAAAGTAGAGCTTGTTGCTGATCCCGGTGAAACCATCAAGACTACGCTTAAAGTTAGAAATGAATCAGATGTCACACTCTATTATGGAGTTGTCATTGACGACATCATCGTTTCCGATACCGAAGGCACCCCACTGCCTGTGACCGAAAGTGTTAACAGTAAATGGTCTATGAAGAGTTGGATTAAATCTCCAAGTCTCTTACCAGTTGATCGCAAAGACACAGCAATCGTCAACTTAACAATCAACGTCCCTGCAAACGCTCTCCCTGGTGGACACTTTGCCATGGTCACCTATGAAGCCAATCCTGATGCCAACCCAGGTACTCGAGATGGTAAAGGCTCCCTCATCGGCCAACGCACTGGAACGATCATCTACCTCACTGTCAATGGTCCTATCACTCAGAATGCTTCTGTCAGACAATTTTCAACCAGTAAATTCCACGAATTTGGACCAGTCGAATTCACTGGTTTAATTGAGAATCTTTCTGATGTCCATATCAATGCCAAAGGTAAGATCGTTATCACCGACCTAATTGGCCGTGAAGTCGCCTCTCTACCTGTAGAAACAGGCAATATTTTTCCCGAAGCCTCAAGGTTCATCAACTCTAAATGGGATCAAAAATGGGGCTACGGTCGCTACCAAGCTGCCCTAGAATTATCCTACGGAAGTGCTGGTGGACTATTGGTAAGTACCATTAACTTCTGGCTCTTCCCAATTCGTATCGTCATTTATTCTCTTATTGTGGTCATTTCAATTCTTCTCCTCGTCGTCATTCTCAACAAGAAGAACAAGAAACATCAAGAGCAACTTGAAGCAGAAGTGGCGCACCTCAAAGAAGAGCTCGAACACAAAGATCAAGGCTAGTATGTTACTAGTCTTGGGGCTTGCCCTCCTCAAGCTCCTTTTCGCAAACCCTGTTTATGCTCAAATTCAAGAAGAGTCTCAGTCGGCTACTGTATCTGCCACGGTACTACAAACGGATATCGTCGCTCCAGTCTTACTGACTCCTACAGACAATTCCGTAATTCAGTCTCACACTGGCACTTTTTCTTTTGTTAGAGCAAGTTCATCTAGTGGTATCAATCATTACGACTTCATCCTTGACGGCACCACTGTCTTTAACAACCTCTACGATAGCTATGAAAGCCAGGATACTCCACTCTTCACTTCGTATCGTAATAATCAGATTATTTATTTTGATCTAAAATTTAATCTCGCCGAAGGCTTGCACAATTGGCGCATCGATGCCCATAGCGGTGGCGGTGCTACCGCGACATCAGAGCTGTTTGAGTTCACTATCGATTCCACCCTTCCTTTTATCATTCTTGATCGGGTTGAACAGAACGATTTGGACTGGCAAAGTCATCATCCAGAAACAATTCCAGACCTCCCTGGCCGGTTTTTAACTTCAGACACTCCCGATCCAGACCTACGAGGATACGTAGAACCAGGAGCCAACATCAAACTCGTCTTCATGTGTCCTGATGTTGCACCTACTGAATGTGTTCATCAAACTGTCACCTACAATTCACCAACAGGACTTTGGCAACATCAATTCACCGATTTAATTAGCGGAGTTACCTATGAAGTTTATCTGATTGCGACAGATGCCGCCAACAATATCACCAACTTCCCCGTCTTCTATGTCACTTATGGCAGCCCTTTGATTACGCCCACACCTTCAACAATAAGTCCTAGTCCCACTACCTTGCCTAGTCTAACTTTAACCCCCACAGCCTCAGTTATACCCATCATTACACTCCCACCGGGTACATCTATTCCTCTTCCACCAACCCTATCAGAAGACCTCTTGACTCCTCCACCACCGCCCACTGCTCTACCTATCAAACCTAAACCTACTCCTTTACCACCAGCCCGAGATTATCTACCTCTACTTCGAATCATCTTTGTTTTTGGATTAGTCTTACACTTGCTGATGACAATTTACGGTAGCCGAGTTTACTGGAAAGATATCCCTAAATTTCTATTTAATCTCCTCGCCCCATTTTTAAGGAAGAATACGCATCAAACTATTTATTACTCATACAATCAATATCATGAACAGGTTCTGCATAAGTTACCATTTACAGTTACTTATATTTACGATCCAGACGATCTTAGTGCACCGTTACATCGCCTCTATTCAGATGTACTAGGTGAACTTTCATATCATTTTGTTAAACAAGATCCAGAAGCCATCTTTATCATTTCCAATCGTGCAGATTATGAATCAACAGAGAAGATTATCAGTCCTCTAACCTTAGATAGTGTTTCCCAACTGGTGCTTTCACACAAAGACCGCCTAAGCCATTCAGAAAGGCTACAAGTAAGATGTCTGCAATGGAGATTGGTTCCCTTACTAATAGCCGTAGGAACTGGAGTCTACGCCTTCATTCTCATTCCCAATTTATTCTATTTTGCCTATGCCACGATAAGCCTTACCTTTTTCTACTCAGAGTATCTCTATCCCCGCTTAAGTAAGTAATTTAGATCAATAAGTATCAATATACATCGATCATGATCTATCCATATCACTTGTGGATAACCATATCATTAAAATATTATTCCCGCATCATTATTGGGTGTTATTTATACATATTTAACGCATATCAGTAATTGATTACCGCTATCAGTGCGCCAATAAATCTCGCGTAACGAGGCTAATTTCTCTCTTTTGCTCTTCGTGCCTAGTAGGCATTCTGTTACTTGACGAGTGATATCCACACTGTTTAAAGTAGTATAAGACTGTATAAAACAGTCTAATCAAACCTAAATTTCTTTTGTAGATAACAAATGAAAATCATCGACTACCAACCCCACACCAACGCGACCGAACACACAGTCGCCAAGACAAACTTCTCCCGCGATTTAATCATCGCTGCTTCGGTCATCATCCTGCCCGCCTTAATTCTCTTTACCTTGGTGCGTTAAATTTTTCTCACTGCCCGTGATTAACAATTCCTTAACCTCCCTCCTCACCATCTTCCGTCAGTTCCTGGAGAATACGGGTTTGTCTAAAGTCTCAATCAAGAATTATGTGTCTGATGTTCGCAAATTCTTGGAGTTTGCTAATTTGTCTTCCCCTGAAGCTGTCAACAATCAAGTAATCGAAGATTATCTTCATGCTTTTTCAGCCAACAAGCTCACCACCAGGAATCGACACGCTGCCTCTCTTCGTCGTTTTTGTACCTTCCTCGAGACCACCTACGGTCTCAACCTGTCTCATCAGATTAGTAACACCACCCCTACCCCCACGCAAGACACTACTGACCTCGTAATAGACTTTAAAAAATCTTTAATTGAGAATAAAAAGTCTGACTCAACAGTCAAAAACTATATTTCAGATGTTAATAGTTTTGTCAGGTGGCTCTCACTTTCCAATCCCTTAACCGTCAATGATATTAATGAGAACAATATCAAAGACTATCTTCAATATCTCAAAGTAAATCAAACTAAGGATTCAGTGGTCATTCGCAAGGAAGCATCTTTAAAACAATTGCTTCACTTCTGCCATCCACAAATCGAAAAACCAAAACCTCTTGCACCTCTTCGTTGGTTTAATCGTTTTCAGAAATCTCAAGTTGTTGTCGAGAGAACTTCAAACCACCCCTTAAAGAAGCTCTATTATCGATACACTTCCTTACCTTTTACCCCTTATCTTCACTTAGCCATTCTCGTCCTCTTCACAGCTGCCCTAGCCTTGTTTGGTTACAACCAAGTCTTCAAGGATACCAAATTATCTCAAGCGTTTCCCACCACTCTTACTCGCCCTACCAGACAACTTTCTTTTCAAGCACGACTCACCGATAGTTCAGATACTCCCATCACCACTTCTACTAATGTTTCCTTCAAACTTTGGAACCAAAGTAGTGGAGGCACCGAGGGAACTTGTTCTAGTCTAGGTGGTGAAAATTGTCTTTACCAAACTGGCACCTGTAGTGTCACTCCAGACCAAGACGGTATCTTCAATACTTTAATCGGCAACGGTGTTTGTGGAAGTGAAATTGCCTCTAATGTTTTCACAGAGAACCAGAACATCTATCTTGAAGTCCTCGTCGGTGCATCAACTCTCTCCCCTCGCCAACAGATTGCCACGGTAGGTTATGCGTTAAACACGGAGACCCTCCAGGGGTATCCTGCTGGAACAGGTATTAATACTATCCCTTATATTGACAATAGTGGTGACATCACCATTGCCGCTGCTTCCCCTTCAATCATTTCTACTTCTGGAACTTTTTCCATACAAGGTCAGGCAGTCTCTCTCACCACCTCCACTGCCAGTAACGGCAACATCACCGTCGCCCCAGATGGCACTGGTCAAATTCAACTCCTCGCTGGAACCACCTCCACTGACTCACTTCGCATTACCAATGCCAATCTCACCTCCGGCTCACTCATCTCAGGATATGTTGGCAACAACTCTTCAACTGGAGAGTTACTCAGACTTTCGTCCGGATCATCTGAAACAGACCGTTTTGTCGTTGGCACTGGTGGACAAACCACCATAGATGCTATTGCCAAAGGCCAAGCCGCTCTCATCATCAACCAACTTGACTCAGGTCCCATCTTTGCCGC
>CAZBFU010000017.1:0-14163 GCA_964491365.1 uncultured Pseudomonadales bacterium | reverse complement strand
AGATATTATATCAAGAAAAGCATGTTTTGAGACTAGGGAAAGATTAGCGAACGAAGGTGCGCTCTTTGCGAACGATCTTTTTGGGACCTTTCTTAACTTTCTTCTCCTTTTTGGGAGCAGAGGCGGCGGCGAGAACCTTGTTCTTGATTGGCTTGTCTTCAGTTTTTTCTGGTCTTTCAGAGGAGTGTTTGACGACGACGTTGTCACTGGTGCTGGAAGATGAGCCTACACCCTTGACGAACATGTCTTTGACACGAGTAGCCTTCTTACCAGTTCGATCACGAAGGTAATAAAGCTTGGCACGACGCACACTACCCTTCTTTTTGACTTCGATTTTGGTGATAGTGGGGGTTTCTAAGGGGAAAATCTTCTCGACACCAACACTATTGATAGCAATTTTACGCACAACGAAGGATTTGAGCCCTGCATGGCCACGAATCGCAATGACTAAACCTTCAAATACTTGAGAACGGGTTTTGTCACCTTCGGCGAAGGTTTGATGAACACGGATGGTATCTCCGATTGCGAAGGGGGTTTCTTTGTGGGTAATTGTATTGGCCATAGACTGGGAGATTTTAGCAGATATTGAGGCTAAATAGCAAGAATGAGCTACTTTTTGCCATAGATGAGCTCATTTACCTGGGTAGAAAGATTGGTATTGTACCTGACAGTATAGGGTAAGGTGATTCTTTTCGGGGTCGGTCCGCCGTTGGGGACGAGAATCACAATGGTGTCTGCTCCTGGGTTCTTTTTGAGTAAATCATTTAGGGCGATCATTTGCTCTTTCGGAGTGCCTTTGGGCAGATCAATCTCGTAAGTTTCACCCTCTACAGCCGGAGCATGGATATCGATAGGTTCGACTTTATCGACAATAATTGTGATTTTCTGCTTCACTTCGAGTTGTTCCTCCTCGGAGCTGTCATCACGTTTTTCTCGGTTGTCTCGGGCAATGTCGACCTTGCCAGTGACCAAGACGGGTTTGTCGGCAATCCAGATATCTGGGTCGGCGGCGAAAAGCTTAGGGAAAATGACACAATCAGCTGAGGCGGTATCATCCTCGAGAGTAGCGAAAGCCATCAGAGAATTGTTTTTCTTGGTATTGACGGTTCTTACAGAAGCTAAGACTCCGGCGATGGTGACAGTTTGTCCGACGTGATAATGAGGGTCTAATTGACTGAGTTTGTGAGTAATTTTGTTGGCAACAATTTTGATGATATTGCGAACTGGATGATCAGAAAGATAAAAACCAAGCAAAGTTTTCTCGATTTTGAGCAGTTCATTGCTAGGCATAGGTTCAATTTCTGGTAGGTGATCCTGGAAATTGATTGACGAATTTTCATCTGCAAGAGCATCAAAAAGTGAATCTTGACCAGTTTCTTTGGATTTGGTTTTGGTTGAGGTACGATTTTTGACTTCTGGAATGTATGCAAGTAATTGGGCTCGGTGACCAAAACGATCCATGGCACCTGCACCGATGAGACTTTCTAGGACTTTCTTGTTTACCTTTTGCTGATCGACACGATACATAAAATCGGTAAAACTTCTAAAAGGGCCATCTTTTCTCGCGGCAAGGATTGCAGTAATGGCTGAAGCACCGACGTTTTTGATAGCAGAAAAACCAAATCGGATGGCTTTGTCTGTCCCCTCTTCACCGTTACCTACGATGGTAAAGTCAGTATCTGATTCATTGAGGTCTGGAGGCAAAATCTTGATATGCAAATCAACACATTCATTGATTGCTTCGGTGATTTTGTCAGTATTTCCAGATTCGGCAGACATCAACGCAGTCATGTATTCCACAGCAAAATTGGCTTTGATGTAGGCAGTCCAATAAGCGACGACACCATATGATGCAGCGTGAGCCTTGTTGAAACCATATGCAGCAAAGGTTTCGATCTGTTTGAACAACTCCTCTGCTTTGGCACGTTCCATACCATGAGTCACACAGCCTTCGACGAATTTACTATGCTGGGCTTCCATTTCGGAGACAATTTTTTTACCGATGGCTTTACGGAATTTGTCTGCTTCTTCCCAGTTGTATCCTGCCAATTCAATCGAACAATACAAAACGTCGTCCTGATAGGTGAGGATGCCATAGGATGCCTGAAGGAAACTTTCCATGCGAGGATCAAAGTAGGAAATTTTTTTGGGATCACGCTTGCGGGCAATATATTCTGGAATCGAGGAAATAGGACCAGGGCGGTAAAGAGCTACCATCGCCATGAGGTCTTCGATACGCTCAGGGTGAAGATCAACCAAATACTTGGTCATACCTGATCCAGACAATTGAAAGACACCAAAGGTTTGTCCCATGGCAAGCATGTCAAAGGTTTTTTTGTCATCCAAAGGCACCTTCTTAATGGCGATTTTTATCCCGCGGGATTTTTCAATTAAGGTGACGGCGTTGGCTAAGATAGATAGATTGCGAATTCCCAAAATATCTAGCTTAATAAGTCCCACGTCTTCACATGCGTGCATTTCGTATTGAGTAATGAGCTTGTCTCCCCCACCTGATTCTTGTTGAAGAGGGGTGAATTTGGTCAACGCATCTGGAGCAATCACAACTGCAGCAGCATGAACAGAGATATGGCGAACATTGCCTTCTACTTTTTTGGCTAATTGGATCACCATACTAGTGTCCGCATCAGTTCTGATTTGGCCTTGAAGTGCAGGGGTAGATTCGATTGCTTTGGCTAAAGTCATCGGGAAACCTTGTGAACCTTCGGGGATCATTTTGGAAATGGCATCAACTTTGGAATAAGGTAAACCTAAGACACGACCGACGTCACGAACAGCAGCTTTGGCTTTCATGGTACCAAAGGTACAGATCTGTGCCACTCTATCATCACCATAAACTGACTTGAGCCAGTTGATCAGGTCGTCACGGCGATCGTCGGAGATATCTAAATCAATATCAGGAGGCGACGGACGGAAGGGATTGAGAAAACGTTCAAAGGGTAGATGGTAACGAATCGGGTCGACAGTGGTAATACCACAACAATATGAAACTAAACAACCTGCAGCAGACCCTCTAGTGTTGGTATAAATTCCTACTTCATCAGTGTGCTTGACGATAAAACTGTATAGCAAGAAGTAAGGAGAATATCCCTTTTTCTCGATCACTTCTAGTTCATAATCTAGACGCTTGGTGATTTCTTCTGGTAAAGGATAGCCATAAAATCCTGCTGCACCCTTGTAAGCCATTTCTCTGAGAACTTGAGCGGAAGTCTGACCTTCTGGTAAATCGAACTTGGGGAAAAACCATGCACCTAAAGTAATGTCTATGTCTACTTTTTCAGCAATCAGTTGAGTATTGGTGATAGCATCCGGTAAATCGGAAAAATCAGCTTGCATTTCCTGAGTAGACTTGAGAAAGAAGTCTGGCGTGTCGATATAACGCATCCGAGCAATATCCGAAATAAATTTACCTGTTTGGATACAGACGATCGCATCTTGAGCCTGAGCATCGTCTTTGTCTACATAATGAGTGTCATTGGTAGCAATATATGGAATATCTAATTCTTTGCTTAATTGAAGTAAACCTTTTTCAGCCTTGATATTTTCTTCATGCATTTGAAGCAATTCGGTTTTGATTTGATCTGGAACTTGTTCACCTTTGGCATAACGGTCAAGATGGTGTCGCTGAAGTTCTAGAAAGAAATTTCCCTTACCAAATATCTGTTCCAACTCAACAACTTCTTTTTTAGCATCTTCGTAACTTTCATCGACCAAAAGTCTCTGCACTCTACCCAAAGGACAGGCAGAAGTCGCTATAATTCCTTCATGGTATAAAGCTAAGATTTCTTTGTCTGCTCGTGGTTTGTAATAAAAACCATCAGTCTGAGAAATCGTGACTATCTTCATCAAATTTTCGTAACCTTGTTTGTCTTTGGCTAGCAGTAGTAAGTGAAACGCGTCCTGACGTTTTTTTTCGAGTCTACTGTCTCCGGCTACATAAATTTCACAACCTAGAATTGGCTTGACTCCCTCTTTTTTACATTGTTTATAGAACTCAATGGCACCATACATCACTCCGTGATCTGTAATAGCCAGAGAATCTTGTTGGAACTCTTTGGTACGAGCGATCAATTTCTTGATCTTGCTCATACCATCTAATAATGAAAATTCAGAGTGGACGTGTAGATGTGTAAATTTACTCATGAATCTAGTGCTTGTTGGAGTAGTTTGGTGACCAACTGAGGATTGAGTTTTGTTTTACTAAGCCTCATGACCTGACCCATGAGAAATCCAACTACGGCAGTTTTGCCGGATTTGTATTGTTCCACAACATTGGGGTTATCTGCCAAAGCTTTGAGAACTAATTTGTTTAGCTCATCTTCATTTGATTCTCCAGCTGAAGTGAGAGTGGCAAACTGAGAAGCGATATCTTTGGAGCGATCTATTTTTTTGTTTACCAATAAACTGGCGAGTTTGGCTTGGTCCAAGCTTTGGTGACTGGTCAAGAGATCTAAGCTTTCCTTGTCTTGGACTAAAATTTTGGCATCAGCTGGCTTTACCCCATTTTTTACCAATTGGGCAACGAGTTCATCGGGAAGTTGAGGAAGAGTGGCTTTGATTTGGGCAATTAAAGAAGAGGGAATTTGCAGAGGTGGGATGTCTGGTTCGGGAAAATAGCGATAATCTTTGGCCTCCTCCTTGACTCTCTGAGGAAAGGTGATTTTTTTGACCGAGTCATATCCGCGAGTGGCCTTGTTGCTTGCTGATTTCTCAATGGCGGTTTTTTCAAACTCAGCTTGCTGGCGCTTCATTTCATAAATAATAGCTAAGGTGGCAAAATTGAAAGAATTAATGTTTTTGAGCTCTACTAGAGGTGTATATTTATCACCTATTTTTAGATTGACAGTGGGTTCCAAACGCATTTGTCCTTTTTCAAGATCAGCATCAGAGACTTTGATTTCGCGAATTATTTGATGAACTTTTTTCAAATACTCTTTGGCTTCTTCTGGAGAACTAATATCGGGGTGAGAAACTATTTCTACCAGAGGAACTCCAGCACGATTAAAGTCGACTAGTGATACTTTTTCTCCGTCAATAACGGTGTGCTGAAGTTTACCCGTATCTTCTTCTAGGTGAACTCTCTCAATGCGAATTTTTTTACCACTGTCGAGAACAATATATCCTTCACTACACAAGGGTTGGTCATATTGAGAAATCTGATACCCTTTTGAAAGATCTGGATAAAAATACTGTTTACGGTCAAAATGAGAATGCTCATTGATCTGACAATTTAAGGCTAGGCCAATTTTGATTGTGTCTTCTATTGCTTTTTGGTTTGGAATTGGCAAGGCGCCTGGTAATCCTAAACATACCGGGCAAGTATGCGTATTGGGGTCGACGCCAAAATGATTAGCAGGACATCCGCAAAACATTTTGGATTTGGTGGTCAACTCAACGTGAACCTCAATACCGATGATGGGAGAGATAGTAGTACTCATTGGAATTTTTCTGGGTATTGAATAAAGTCAGTATTTTGTTGATACAGATCGGCAATTTGTAAGACTTTGACTTCACTATATTGTGGACCAGTTATCTGCAAACCGATAGGTAAACCATCGACAAAACCACAGGGAACCCCAGCCGAAGTGAGTCCAGCAATAGAGCTGGGTTCGACGAGGACATCTTCCATTTCACCAAACATGGGTTCTGCCAAACTTGCACCGACTTTGAGAGCAGGACCGGGAGAAACAGCCCCGATGACCACATCTACTTGGTCAAAGACTCGATTGAAATCCTCGACTATTAAAGTCCTTACTGCTTGAGCTTTTTTGTAATATGCATCGTAATAACCTGCAGACAAGGTATAAGTACCCAACATGATCCGTCGTTTGGCTTCGGGACCAAAGAAGTTGCGGGTTTGACCATATCGAATTCCGTCAAATCGAGCAAGATTGGAACTGACCTCACTACGTTGGAGTACTGTATAAACACCGATGGAGTATTTTGGATCAAGAAGAGACACTTCGACGACTTGCGCACCTAAAGATTTGAATTTTTCGGCAGCGTCTCTGATTAGATTTTTGACATCTTCACGCATGGAATCTAAGAGATATTCTTTGACCAAGCCAACTTTGATCCCTGATAGATTTTTTAAGTTGAGTAGCTGATGATATTTTTCGACAGGTTTGGGTGAGGAAGTTGCATCGTATTTATCAACACCAGCGATGATTGAGGTGATAAGGGCGGCGTCTTTGATATCTCTTGCAATTGGGCCAGGACTATCGGTAGAGCTAGCCATGGCAACAACACCAGTTCGTGGAACTCGACCATAACTTGGTTTGAAGCCAGTCACGCCACACCAGGCTGCTGGTTGGCGGATTGAACCCGCTGTTTCAGATCCAATCGCCACTGGCGCCAATTTTGCTGCAATGACTGCAGCTGATCCACCAGAAGAACCACCAGGTAGACGTGAGATATCCCAAGGATTTAAAGTAGGGCCGTATTGGCTCGTTTCGGTACTGGAGCCATGAGCCCAAGCATCCATATTGGTTTTGCCTAATAGAATCGCCCCTGCATCTAGTAATCTTTTGGTGACTGTTGATTCATAAGCTGGGTAATAATCTTTGAGGACTAGTGAGCTGGCGGTGGTGGGCATCGACTTGGTCAAAAAGTTATCTTTGATCGCGATGGGTAAACCGAGCAAGGGTAAATTGGAGCCATTGGCTCGAAGCTTGTCTGCTTCTTTGGCTTGAGTGAGTGCATCTTCATTGACATAAAGATAGGCGTTAAGAACTGGATTGTATTTGGCAATTCGTTCAAGATAATGTGCGACCAGAGTTTCGCTAGTTAATTGCCCATTTTCAAAAAGAGTAAGGATTTCGGCAGCAGAAAGATCGTGGAGAGGTTTAATCATTTTTATCCAAAATTTGATTGACGACAAAATAACCCTTGTGAACATTTTTGGCACCAGACAAGGCTTCAGCTTGAGTAAACATTCGTTCCTTGTCTACGCGGTCGGGTCTGGTGACGTGGACGAGGTTGTTGACTTGACCTGTAAGAACAGTGGAATTGGTGTCTAGTTCTTTCAGTTCATCGACGACTGAAAGTGTTTTCTGAAATTGGGTAGCATAAAGATCAGCCTCAGTTTCAGTGATGGGAAGATTAGCCAACTTGGCAATCTTGAGGACATCGTTGGTGGTGATTTGAGCCTTGCTCATGAGAGATATTGTACCCGATTAAAGTGTTGTCAGCTCGAAATTTGAATGGCTAATTGAATAAATTCTATCGCAAACATTATTGAGCATTTCTCGATCGTGAGAGACTAGTAAGATTGTCCCCTCAAAGTCGATAAGAAAATTTTCGAGAGCGGCGATAGATTTGAGATCTAGATGATTGGTAGGTTCGTCGAGAATGAGAAGATCTGGATTACTATATAAAAAGAGTGATAGCTGTAAACGAGATTTCTGCCCACCACTGAGGGTGCGAACTTTGGAACGCATCGTATTCTTGCTAAAGAAAAAACGTCTAAGAATTGCTTCTACTTGATAATCAAAGAGTGGATAGTGTTCCATGAAGATCGAAAGAGGGGTCCCCTCGGGATCAAGGGTCATAGAGTGTTCCTGCGAATAGTAACCTACTTTGATATTGGGGCCAATTTTTGCTTCACCCGATTGAGGAGTAAGTTTGCCAAGTAGAAGTTTGACCAGGGTTGATTTACCGGTACCGTTGGGAGAAAGTAAACCTACTTTGTCCTGAACTGCCAGATGTAAATTGGCATCCCAAAATAATAGACGATCAGGGTATCCAAAGGTGAGATTCTTGATGAGGATAGCGGTTTTGTTGGCAATAACTTTGGCTTCAATTTTCGACTTGATAACAATACTTGCCTGTTTTTGACGAGGATCGCCAACCATTTCTGCTTGAAGTCGTTCGAGGCGTTTTTGGGTATTGTGATATGCCCCAATAAATCCTTTATCTCGAAACGTCAAAGCCATAGCCTTGAGTCTCTTTTCTTCTTTTACTTGAGTCTTGTGTAAATCTGCAGCCGCTTCTTCTTCCTCTTTATAAACCTGGGTAAATTTCTGGTAACCGAAGGGGTAGGTTTTGATTTGATGATTTTCAAGCAACCAAACCTTGGTCGAGACGTTGTCCAAAAAAGTTCGATCGTGAGAAATCATCAGCACTAATCCATCAAAGGATTTAAGTGCTTCTTCTAGCCAAATTTTATTGTCTAAATCAAGATGGTTGTCTGGTTCATCGAGGATGATGACATCAAATTGGTTTGAATAAATTAGTTCAGAAAGTTTAGCAATCTTTTTTTGCCCCCCTGATAGATTGTCTAATTCTGTAATCTCTTGAGTTAAGTAACCAATATCAACCGGACTATCCCAGATTACTTCACCAGAGTCTTGTTCCTCTAATTTGGCAATAATTCGAAGAAGAGTTGATTTACCAGAACCATTGTCGCCTACTAGGGCAACTATGCCTTTGCCGGTATGTGAAATTTCAATCCCTTCAAGTAAGGGTTGATTGTAGTGTTTGACTAGATTTTTGATTTTGAGTCCGTACATATGTTTGCTTAGAGGAGGATTTGGTCAAGTTCATTTCTGCGTGAGATGGGGTAAATAATTTCTATTTGTCCTAGGATGAAATCAAAATTCTTGGTTTTAACAAAACCAAACTGACGAAGTTGCGTCATTTCTGTTTCATTGGGTAAATCTTCAAGAGTCGAAATGGCATTTTCGTTTAGCCAATCAAAGCATAAATAATTGACGAAAAAATCGAAAGGTATCTTGATTAGATTTTCATTTCCTACTGACGCCATGTTGGCGAGAATGACATATTCTCGACCCTTGATATTTGTAAGATCTAGAACAAGGTCCATGTGACCTTCATTAAGAATTTTGGCTCGACTTAAATAAAAACTATATAGTTGCAAAAATGTGCGATAAGAAAACTCTGGGTTTTCAACTGCCGATTTGACCAAAACCTGAGGCAAATAGGAGAGTTCATTATATCTTAAGTTAAGCGGATCGGTATAAAGTAACTGATGATTGATTATTAGGATAAATTGATTCTTCAAGATATTTTTCCAAAGTGGTGCAGACATGTATTGTTTACCTGTGAGTCGCAGAAGACTCAATTGAGGGAAATATACCCTCAAGTAGTCATCGAGTTGGGAATCTTGAATTGTCTGCTTTTGAACATCTACTTTTAATTTTTGAAGAATTTCTTCTGGAGTTATAGTAGCCTTTGTATAGAAATTTATGGCATTTGCTAGGACACTAACGCGACATGAGTTGGGATTTTGAGGCTGAATACGATCCAAATGTATAGTGGTCGAAGATTGGTAATCTAACAGCACAATATCATTATCCCACGATTACTTTTTTTTGAAAATCTAGCTTAATTTTCTGACCAGGTTTTATGGTTCCTTCGATTATTTGAAGTGCAAGTAAATCTTCTACTTCAGATTGGATTAATCGTTTGAGAGGCCTGGCTCCGTATTGTGGATCGTAACCTACTCTACTTAAATAATTTTCCAGTTCTTTGGTGAAACTTAAGGTGATGTTTTGTTGCTCCAGTCTGGCAGCCAAATCTTTAAGTTGAATTTCGACTATTCTAGCGATCTGAGACTTGTTGAGTTTTTCAAAGACAATAGTCTGGTCTATCCGATTTAAAAATTCGGGTTTGAATTTATTTTGCAAAGTTTCCCAGAGTTTTTGTTGTAGTTGATCTTTGGTTAATGATTCATCGGAAATAAGAACACTACCTAAATTACTAGTCATGATAATAACGGCATTTTTGAAACTGATTGTCCTCCCCTTGCCATCAGTGAGACGACCATCATCGAAGATCTGTAAAAATAAATTGAAAACATTCTCATGGGCTTTTTCTATCTCATCAAAAAGAATGACACTATAGGGACGTCGTTTGACTGCTTCGGTGAGTTGGCCGCCTTCGTCATATCCCACATATCCAGGAGGTGACCCGATGAGGCGAGAAATGGAATAACTTTCCATATATTCGCTCATATCGATACGAATGATAGCGTTTTCATCGTTGAACAAGGTCTGAGCGAGAGCTTTGGCGGTTTCAGTCTTACCTACTCCAGTGGGACCCAAAAACAAAAAGGTGGCAAGAGGTCTTCCTTCAACCGAAATTCCTGCTCTCGAACGCCTAACAGCATTGGCAACAGCTTTAAGAGCATCTTCTTGGCCAATGACCCGTTTACCTAGCTCCTCTTCAAGATGTACAAGTTTGGTTGACTCAGAGCTAACTAGCCTTGTAACCGGAATACCAGTCCAGCGTGAGACAACTCTGGCAATATCTTCTCCTGAGACGACGAGTTGTAGGAGTCGATCTTCAGGCTTGATAGCTTCATACTCTTTTTGCTTGTCATTGAGGTTTTTGGTCAACTGAGGAATCTCTCCGTATTTAAGTTCGGCAGCCAAATCTAATTTTACTTCCCTTTCGGCAAGTTCCAGACTTACCCTGGCTGTATCTAATTTTTCTTGTATTTTATTGATAGATTCGACTAGCTTTTTTTGAGTTTTCCAGGCATCTTCTAAAACACTTGCTTGGGACTTTTTCTCCTCAAGTTCATTACTAAGCTGAATGACTTTGGCTTTTGCACTTTCCGAAGTTTCTTTCTTCAGAGCTGCTAATTCGATTTCGATCTGTGTAACTTTGCGTTTGAGCAAATCTAATTTAGCTGGCATTGAATCGATTTCAATTTTGACTCCTGAAGCTGCTTCATCAATCAAATCTATTGCCTTATCTGGTAGAAAACGGTCTGGAATGTATCTGATTGACAGGGTCGTGGCAGCTATGAGAGCGTCATCACTGATTTTTAGGCCATGATGAAGTTCATACTTATCTTTGATTCCTCTGAGTATGGCAATGGTATCTTCAGGAGTTGGTTCGTCTACAAGTACAGGTTGAAAACGTCTTTCGAGAGCCGCATCTTTCTCAATATATTTTCGGTACTCGTTGATGGTAGTTGCTCCAATAAGGTGTAGTGTGCCGCGTGCCAGGGCTGGTTTGAGAATATTAGCGGCATCTACAGCTCCTTCTGCGGCACCAGCTCCAACTAACGTATGTAGCTCGTCAATAAAAAGTATGACCCTGCCGGAAGATTTCTCTACTTCATTGACAATGTCTTTCATGCGCTCTTCAAATTCACCTCGAAATTTAGCCCCAGCCAGAACTGTAGCAAGGTCTAAAACGAGTAAATCTTTGCCCTTCAGTGAATCAGGGACATCACCAGAACTAATACGCAGTGCCAGACCTTCAACTAGGGCAGTTTTACCAACACCTGGATCACCAATTAAGACTGGATTATTCTTGGTCCTTCTTGAAAGTACCTGCATGGCGCGACGAATTTCGTTATCTCGCCCGATGACAGGGTCAAGCTTGCCTTCTTTGGCTTTTTTGGTTAGGTTAAGGGTAAATTTTTCTAGTGTTGATGCCTGTTGGTCATTCATAAGTTATGAATAACTTAATTTAACCACGAAGTGCTCTGATCCGCTCTCCGATTGGAGGGTGGGTATTGAACAAATTGGCAAACCAACCCACTTGAGAATGAAGATTCTTGAGAGGGTCAGAAATATATAGATGAGCAGTTGCTTTGTTGGCTACCTCTAGAGGCTCTCGGTCACGCGAAAGTACTTCAAGCGCGCTAGCTAAACCTTCAGGATATTTGGTTAGACTAACGGCTGAAGCATCGGCCAAAAACTCACGCCTGCGAGAGATGGCTAATTGAATTAATTGAGCAATGATAGGCGACAAAAGCACTAGGACAAAACCAATGATCATAGTGATGGCTTGAAACTGAGAGCCTTCTCGATCATCCTTATCTTTGGCAAATCTAATTCTAAAAAACCAATCACCAAGCATGGTTAGAGTTCCCACCAAGATAGCTACTATTGTCATCAATCTAGTGTCATAGTTTTTGATATGAGAAAGTTCGTGCGCCACAACTCCTTCAAGTTGAGTTCGTGAGAGTTTAGCCAAGAGCCCGGTGGTTGCAGCCACAGCAGCGTGCTTTGGATCACGACCAGTGGCAAAGGCATTCAAGGCAGTATCCTCGATCACATAAAGTTTGGGCATAGGCAATTTAGCCACTTGAGAGAGATTTTGAGCGACAGTATAAAAATCAAAATGTTCGTTGCGGTTTGCTTCTTTTGCACCAGATATCGATAAAACAATTTGATCGGATTTGAAGTAACTGACCAAACTACCTACACTAGAAAAAACTAAAGCGCCGAGAACGGCATCTGGCCCATAACCAAAAGCTTGAGAAACAATATATGTAGTTGCCGTCACAAAGCCAATAAAAAGCGCAATAGTCAGATTGCTTTTGGCTTTGTTACTAGCTGCAAGTTGATAAAAATTCGTCATCAATCAAGATTTACCTTATGGTCTTTTGACTCTGACTCACTCAAGTCAAGCTGACTACCTATAGATGCAACTCCCAAACCTTTTTGAGTTTTGAAACCCATCATGGAAGCTAAGACATTTGAAGGGAAGGTTACCAATCTTTGGTTGAAGTCAGCAGACAAATCAATGACTACTCTTCTGGCATAGGTAAGTTTGTCACTTGTGTCGCGAAGTTCATCCATGAGACGAGAGACGACTTTTTCACCTTTGATTTCAGGGTTACTTTCCATGAGTACCTGGAGCTTGGGAATTAGTGAAGAAACTTGATCGGATGCTTTGTTAATTAAATCCACATCGTTGGAATTAGCTGCATTATCAACTGCTTTACGAGCGTCGGTAATCGATTTATAGATATCTTTCTCGTGTTTTAGGTATGACTTAGCAGAGCTTTCTAGATTGGGAATTAAATTAGCTTGTCGTTTAAGTTGATTCCCTATCTCCTGGATACTGGCGTTGATGCGAGTGAGTGTTGTTTGTAGCCAGTTATAAAGGGATACAGAATAAAAGAAAAGTAAGGCAACGATTCCTAAAACAATCATAGTTGTATTCATATACGTATCATTTTAGCAGTCTGGTGCAAGTTTTTACCAAAATCGAGTCAATTTCATCATTCAAACATTAACCACATTTATTGATGTATATATATTATAGGAGTATCGATCTTTTCACTTTTATTTTCACATATATACTTTTGAGTATTTTTTGTACTCTTTAACACCTTATAGAAAATGCGGTGTCTTGTAGATTACTCTACTCAACTACCGCATTTTCTACTTCCTAAAACTAGCCTTTTAGCTAGTCGGAATTAGTGTCGGGGGCTGTAGCCACCGCGACCGCCGCCAAATCCGCCACGACCGCCGCCATTACCACCACGGCTTCCGCCGCCGGAGTTTTCTTCGCGAGGACGTGCTTCATTGACACGTAGAGGTCGGCCACCGAGATCGGCGCCATCCATCTTTTTGATTGCTTCTTGACCGTCAGCATCGTTGACGAACTCAACGAAACCGAAGCCTTTACTGCGACCGGTGAACTTATCACTAAGTACGGTTGCATTGGCGATTTCGCCGAATTGGGCGAAAGCGTCTTTAAGCTCATCACTAGTAACTGTGTAGGCTAAATTGCCTACGTATAAACGCATGGACATGATTGTCCCTTTCCTGCCACTTGCAAACATCTACATTGGCACAACTTTAAATGACCTGATGCTCGGTCGCAAACAGGAGTCTACTTGGGATTTCCCAGAATCTTCCCATCCAGCAAGAGTTATTATACTAGAAATCAAGCCAATTACATAATATAGGTTGTTTTATGGCTAATTTATCTATCAAGAAATCATTATTTATAGTAGAATACGAGATTGTTTGGGGCTGTAACTCAGTTTGGTTAGAGTGCTTCCCTGTCACGGAAGATGTCGCGGGTTCGAGTCCCGTCAGCCCCGCAAAATATTAAGAGTATACTTTGGAGTATGGCAGGATACATGACTTCACTTGAGGATGAAACGATAAAAAATGAATATTTTCGTCGGGTTTTGTTTACGGCACCTCACTCTCAGCTAGTTTTGATGTGTTTACAGCCAGGTGAAGAAATCGGAGCCGAAGTCCATGAAGATCATGATCAATTTTTTCGATTCGAGGCTGGTGAAGGCAAGGTTTTTATAGGAGAGCACCTCTATGATGTGAAAGATGGTGATGCGGTGGTGGTTCCTGCAGGTGAAAACCACAATGTCATCAACACAGGTGTCAAACCACTTAAGCTTTATACGAT
>CAZBFU010000016.1:4605-14640 GCA_964491365.1 uncultured Pseudomonadales bacterium | reverse complement strand
ACCGTGCAGTTCGAACCTGGTAAATAACCATCCAAATTCCCCCTAGGTTCAGCAGTTGGAGGTACTGCCTGTGCTGCAGCGTAGTCTAACGTATATTTCCACCAATTATCCCAATGGCCATCGGTGCGACCTTTGTATCTTGGCAAGTGATCAAGCCACCAAATCATGAAACCTTGTTTTGTACAACCCCATTGTTCACATCCCCGAACATGATACCAGGAGTTTACTGGATAGATTAGATACGGATAATTCCAGTAATCCTCACACATTGTTCTTTTAGTTAAGGGCGAAACATAGATATATTGTGTAGTATCTGCAATATTGGGAGGAAAATGCGCCCATCCGCATCTTGCCAAGTTAGGAGTCCTTGCCTCATATGCCATAAATGCATGAGTTGGATATGCCAAATTATAGCTTCCACCTCTATTATCAGGTGCTCCATATGCTTGATTTATGGAATTTTCAGTACGATGTAAAAAGTTTTCCAACATCTCTCCCAAACTTCGCTCGTAATTAAATCCCATAAAATGTATGGCTCTATTGCATGTAGGGCCAGCTAAAACGGGTCCATTTGTATTTATACTCCCAGGTCCAGCCATTCTTGCTTCCCAATATCCAAAATAAGGTCCCCCAAATAACCAAACTTCATCAATTGTTCCGTTGTTTGCTAATGCACAAACATTTTGACTATCTATGATGTAGTGGTAATTGGCATAATCTACAGGCTCACTCTGTCCGTACTGATCAGTATAAGATCCAGAAGTGTGGCAACTACTTGGTTGATTCTTACAATAAATATAAGAATCATCAGTGTAATCAAAACCATCTCTCTTCACTGGAATATCGTTGATATCTCTCCACTCGTATATTTGATAATTAACCATTGATTGAAGATAGCCACCTGATGCATCTTCCATCGCAGATATATATGAGTTAGCCAATATATGCGGATCATTCCAACCAAAAAATTGAACTGCTGTCTTATATCCTTGTGCTTCGAAAACAGGATTGTAATTTAATACCAACACTCTCTTCGTGACAGGAGTGTCTACATCCGCTCTAGGGTAAGCTGCCTTAACACCTGGTGGTGCCACCAACATCAGAGTCAGAAGAGAAATAAATACTAACCCGAACCTTGCCAAGATCGATTTAATATTACGCATTAATTTCATTAAACTCCCTCTAAAGAATTATTTCAACAATTCTTCAGCTTCACCAATCGCCCATTCTGGAATCAATCTTTCTGGCCTTCCCTCACCTCCAAAAAACCAGCCACAACTGGTCAAACCTACCAAGCAAATCGTATACGCTGTCAAATTTCTATCACCTTTTATTTTCGGCCATTTATCAAATCCCACTTTTCCAAAAATCTCACCTCGACTTTGTACCAGCATTTCTACTAATTCTTTTTTATAACTTCTAGGTGCCATCTTCTGTAAGTTTGTCCTGGCTAAATTAAGTAAAAACATCAACCTTTCGTAGTACCATTTTTTCGCGTTTTGCGCTTCTAGACTTGGATGATCGCAATCGCAGTCTCCCGTCCATCTTCCCAGTCCATGCGCACAACTCCATGCAGATCGGTCCCAAACTTTAGTATTTGAATTAGTCTGTCCGATTCGCTGTCTGACATTCATTAATCCGACACCGTGATCAGACATCACTTTCTCACTTGCCATGCGCAACAAAAAATATTGCCTCAGTTTTTTATGATGACCAAATGTTTCCCCATCAGTCGCCAGCACCACATCATTTTCACTTCCTGCTACCCAATCCAAAAATTGATCACCATTTTCAGTCTGCGCATCATTGTATGCCACTTCGCGGCTCCAACCAGGATTTGCTTCCACTACATAGAGTCCATTTCCTCTCATATCAATTTTTGCCACCACCTCATTACTTCCATGTAGTTGATCAGCCATCAATACCGTAAATTTATATCCAGCTTTCTGCACCATTCTTAAACTTCTCTCATCAACCGCCATTTCCGGAAACCAAAAACCTGCAGGTTCAAATCCAAAATCATCCACAAAGCTTCTCTTCCCTGCCGCTAGCAATATTTCCATATCTATTTCATCTAGAAGTGGCAAAATATCATGCAAATATGGATCACCCAACACTTTAAACTCTCTATCTGGCAAACTTTTGATTCTTTGAATAATCAAAGCAAAATCTCGAGGGTGATTTTGAGCCATCCAGACCCGCAAGGTTGTAAACAACGAAAACACCATCGCTTCAGGTAGTCGTTCACTTTCTACTAATATCGGTCTATATACTTCTTGATAAATTTGTTCATTTACAAATGGCACCACTTCCAAATTCCCAACCGTTCTCTCAGGCTGATACATATGAGCAGCCACCAACAATTCTTTAGCCATATTTGCATCCTATACCTTTTTACAATTGGTGTATACTCTCGGTCACTATGGGGCGAGAACATTATCTTGGCAGAGAAAATCTCATGCAATCTGTCAGGACATCAACTCTTTATGAAGATCCAGATTTTCAAGTTTCAAAAGAGTTTAGTCAGAAAATAAAATCGCTTGTTACCTATGGCCCAACAGGTGATCATTTTGCCTACTCCACTCCCAGTGGTGGACGAGTAGTCTATTACAAGCTTCCCAAACCCATTCATCATGGAGGAACTGGCAAGATTCTAAGATACATAGATGTCAAAGGAGTTGGCCTGACCATAAATGGTAATCAGAACACAGAAGATCTGCGACTCAGACCAGGCTTTCAAGAAATTGCCCGCTGTGCTGGTATTGACTATCCATATGGCCCCCTGGTCGCCGAAGGGTTAGCCGATGCCATGAGTATCGTCGAAGACGCACTTGAAGCAATTCGATTTGGTTTAGATGTACCACCGATTTTAGCAATCTATCGTCTCCACGAATTAATTATGGATGGTGAAAAAGTCGATCCTCGAGAAATTCTCGTTGATCAATTTGGTTATCGACCTCGAGATTTTGCTATTCTCCAAGTCCGTGGATTCCAATCAATGCCCATCAGGAGCACAGATCTTGTTTACAACAAAATTCCCACTGACAAAATGCATCTTAGTGAAAGCGTCGAATCGAATGTTGCTGCACTTCAATTAGGGAGGAGAAGATGGAAATCTTTTGTCGATAACAATTCAGAAAGAATTCCGTCAAGTAAAGTGCTTTTTCAACGACTTCAGCAACATTTAGTCAATCAAGCAGTCACAATGATTCGCACTGGACTTGCACCAGAAGGATTCAATGATACTCAAGGTGATTACTGTTGTCATGTCCATCTCCAAAACGTTCTTGTCCCCACTGGGGCATACGCCGAATGGACGCCACTAGCCTATCAACATACAAACAAAGACCAAGATTATTACATCGTTAATTTGATCAATCACCTCTACACCAATTATCTTTGTTTAAGTTTTCTATTTTTAGACGACCAAAACCTTCACCACATCCTTAGCCCAGGCGAATTTTTTGCTCAAGTCATTCTCAAATTACCACGTCATTTTGCCCTAACTGACGACATCTTAGATACCTTCAAAGAGCAAAGAAATCCCTTTTTATATTTTGTTCCCGCCCACGAGCTTTTCTACTATTTGTGTAAGTCATAGAGCAGATCTTCTCTCTCTTTTTCTCCGTGCCATATGTACATAATTTCCTAGACCTTTTTTCCATCTTTCCCAACCATCTTCACCCACTTCTTGTTCTCCCATTACCTGCTCCCAAAGCACCTTTCCCACAATTTCCTGTTTTCGAGCTTTAGTTCCCAACCTTAGTCGTCGTAGCATTCTTTTTACTTTAGTCATTCCATGAATTTCAATTAGTTCTTTCCAATTCTCGACCATATCTACGACCGTCTCATGTCTTTCATTTATCAAATCAGCTGCCGCAATCAAACCAATCTCCACCATGCAAGCTATTTCAAATTCTATTTCGTCTGCTTTTTTCAAATTAGCTCCTTGTAGATCGACCATATTGACCCACCATAGTCGCAAGTATCGCGCCAACACCTGCCGTTTTTCCGCACTCCAACCATCTTTGACATATTGATATACTCCACCTTCCAAAATCATCTCCATTGCATTAGCCCAATGTTCAAAACTAGGATGTCTAGCATTCAGAAATGAGTTAAATTCATAACCCAATAATTCTGGAATGCCCTTGTCTTTTCTTTCCCAATCCAACAAGCTAGCAGTGAGTGGCATTCTGCTCATGATTGCAGTTTGCCAAGATGTTTGACGTCCATTTCCTTCAGAAAAACTAGGTAATTTACTGGTACGTAAAGCCATTGCCAAATCCGAAATTCCTTGACCCTTCACAATCAAATCTCTAGAACTTAGTCTCATTCTACCCGCCAAATATACCTGTTCGATCCTCATCAATAATTCAGCATATTTTGCATTCATAGGTATATTGACCCAAAAGATCGGATACAAATTATCTGACTGTGATATCGCTTCATAACCAACCTCATTCAACAACCTTTGCCCCAAATTACGAGCACACCAGCTTTCATTTCGCACAATCTGATTACTGACCAGCACATCACTGACTACAATTGGATCAAAACCGAATTTCATCAGTTTTTCCAAACCCACTTCATGCGCCATCAAAGCAATTATTCCACTCCATCTTCTAACTAAGAACTCAGCTTCCAAAACAGCATTCTTTTGATCATAACTATATATCCATTGAGCATCCACAATTTGGTTTACTGCAAGAACGCCTCTTAGTGCGTCTTTTATAGTATTGGGAACTTCTTTGTCTTGCAATATCAAAGTAGTCAACTGCGCACTCACAACAATATCTCTCAAATCAGTTAACAGCTCAGGGGCTGAACCATAGACAAGAGCAGGTAAAATTTGTACTGTTTTTTGTGCATCTGTAACCAACCAACTCCACCACAGCGGTAATATTTCTCCCCGCATTTCCTCCCAAACTTTAGCTGTTGCTTGTCGAAGTATCAAAATTTGAGATTCATCAATACTCCCATTTGTCGCCTCTACTAGTTCATCCACATCACCTCGCACACTATACATTAATCTCTCAAAAGCAAAAAAATCTCTTCCCATTCTTTCTCGCCCCTCCCAAAATCCCATTGGAAATCTGGATTCCACTGCGCTTTCTAGAGTTCCCACACTAGCCCCCACCAACCCTTCTTCCATGGATGGTACCCACTTTTTCAACAGATTCACCATATCGGGCGAATATGCAGTCGATAGGATGCTCTCTCTTTCTGCGCTCATGCGGGCGATTATACTAGAGGATATGTCTCAAATCGAAATTTTGACCTTTTCCTTAGGTGAACTATCCACCAATTGCTACCTCGTCACAGACCCAATCACCACCGATACTTTTATCATAGACCCTGCTGATGATGCCCCATTTTTGTCCGAGGAAATTACTCGTCGGCATCTCCATCCCACCGCTCTCATTCTTACCCATGCCCACTACGATCACGCTCTCGCCTTACTCGAACTCCATCTCGCATTTCGCATTCCTATCATGCTTCATCCCGATGATTTGTTTTTGTATCAGCGACTCCATCGTTACACTCCTCAGCCTCCGATTCCCCACCAGAATCTTACCGATCATGCTCGTATCGCTCTTGGTCAAACCAGCCTCGAAGTGATTCATACCCCAGGCCATACACCAGGTAGTATTTGCCTTAATCATCAGCCTTCTCACCAACTTTTCACTGGAGACACTCTCTTTTTAGAGGCTGTAGGTCGAACAGATCTACCCTATTCCTCCGAGTCAAATTTGCAAAAATCACTTGCTCGCTTAGCCAAGCTTCCAGCAGAGACAATTTGTTATTCTGGCCACACTGATCCAACTACCATTGGCGCAGAGCTTTCTAGTCTAGCCTCAAGATAGCTCCTGGCTTGGCAATTGGATCACGTGGGTCATATTGAGGTAGTGAAGTCACAATCTTCACTTTTCGTCCAAACTTCCGTTCTAGTTGGCGGTGGACTTCACCAGGAATATCTGTATGTATCGCATAAATAGTTTTTGCCCCTCGTTCGACTAACAATGACAATAATTCAAAAATCTGAGATGGATTAGCATGCCCCGAGACATGAAGTGGACCATACTTTGTTGGCCTCATGATTGTTGTATTATGTTCAACAAAATAATGACTTATCCATTCGCCTCCCATCAGATTTTGCCAAGCCATTTTATTCATTTGATAAAAGTCTCTCGATGGTTTCGAATACAAGCTTGGCGCACTATAGACCAGCCTTGGCTTATCTAATCCACAATTCCCAAATTGATCATTCAAAATATCATAAGGAGTCACAAAAACGACCCACTTCCCTTGTTCGCCTTTCTTTACCAATCTTTCTGGAGTCAAAGCCCCCTGGCTACTTGCTGCAGCCATTTTCCTTAGGCTTTCTGCATGCGCCCTTGGCCTCGACATTGTCTTTGCCCACAAGGTCACATTCTCTTCTCCCAACACTCCAGACGGCCAAATGTGATCAAATCCTTCTGCATCCACTGGTGAAATTTCGGCAGCAGCCTGCATTTGCAAAAGTGATATCGCATGCGCTTCATTTAGAGCAATTTTTCTACCAGCAGCTTGTGCCACTTCCATTGCTTCTTTCAGTCTTTCATAATTATCAGGAGCTACTATCATCACTACCAATCTGCCTTGACTACTTGGTTCATTCAAAATATCCGCCAGAGAATCAGATACATCTTTTTCAGTCCGATCTAAATATAATTTTTCATCACCCAAATTAGTCGCTTCGATCACTGCCACGTCCACATTTTCTTTACCCAAGGCACCCATCGCGCGTCGTGTCGCTTCACTCATTCGCCAATCTCCTGTTGTAAATAATTTTGTTCCCGCAATATCAAACAATTGCCATACTCCAGGCACAGGGTGGTCTACATGCCAGGCTTTCATACTTATATCTGGCGTTAATCGAATCCATGGATCACCACCGCGCCAATACACTTTTATATCTTTAGGCTGTCTGTTATATGCTTGACCAGCTCTAATATTCTCAGTGATGTCCACACTGTTTAGATAATCCGTGTGCCAGCTATTTGCCCTAGCAGTTCGGCCAAGAAGTGTTGCCCATGCTGCACCGAATATGGCAATCATAATTTCTTTATCTACAAATGGCAGCAAGCCCACGTGATCGAAGTGGGCATGGGTTGGCGCCATTGCTGCCACCACCACTTCACGACCACCTCTAAATTCACTAGCACAACGAGCTCCCATTGCCAAAATAGTTCTTACCACATTTGTATGAAAGTAAGCCCTGATCTCATCTTTTTTCAATCTAGAATATAGTTCTCCCACCAAGAATTTCGCCACTGGATCTTTTTCCACTATTTCTTCATTTGCCAAAGCTGGCCAATGCATTGCCGTCTTGATCAAATACCATATTTCTATGACCTCTGGCATCATAGGAAGATCACCATAGGTCATCATTCTTCTTACTCCATCAGTTGTCGGTGATTGTCTTCCAATACCTTTTAGCGCGGGTGGCATTCCCTGATCAAAGCTTGCCCCCAAATCTCCCAAAACTCTAGTACTAACGCCATTCTCAATTACTTCCAATAGATGTCTATTACCACCCACTTCTGGTCCCATCCGAGTGATATGAAGATTTATTGCATCAGGTTCATTTCCCTTCTTTGGTCTTTGAAAATATTTAATAGCTTTTTTAGGTTCGACCGGAGCCAAATCACCAGGATCCACAAAAGCCCCTCTTTGTTCAATTAAATTAAGCAAATTTTCATCCAAATGCCATAGGTTTGCTCTTAGCTGTCCCGTTCTTCTGTTGTAATCTACACTTGCTTGTTTCACATAAGCTTCTCTTTCCTCAAAGCTCATATCGGTAGGAAAGACCACAAAACCACCGACGTTCGACAAAGCTCTTTCTTTACCCTTTCGAAGTGCCAACAAGTTATCTACAGTCGTCCAAATTGGCTGCCCATGTTTATCACGTTTCAAGAAAACTCCATCAACTCGAGGAAAGGCCAAGTTTCCACCATAGCCAGGAAGAGACAAACCCATTCGTGCCAATACTCCAGGGTGGTGTGTATCTCTACCCATATAAAGCATGCGATAGGCTCTCATGATCTGATCAGTAACAAATGGGAAACTTCCTTGTGGTTGTTGTAAAAATCCCAGTTTCTCCCATAATCTTGCCGCACCCGCACCTACAGCTAATATTTTCAAACTAGGTTCTTTTAACTCTTCTCGGAATTGCCTCTCGATTGCTTTAGTACGATTATAAAATTCAATTTTCGTTTCTCCATACTTTCTGACACACATTCCCACTACCATCGGATCTTCATCCATTACCCACTCTCTCACCACTCCATCATCTATTTCACCATCACGAACGTTCTTTATATTCAGAGGTACCAGCAAACCACTATGATTCATAAAAACAATATCCATTCCCCACCCACCTCGATACATGGTCTTAATATCAACACCACGTTTTTTAAATTGATCTTCGTTTTCAGCAAGTAACATCTCAACGCCTCGTAACAACCTTGATTCTTCTTCAAAATTCAAAACTCGAAGTCCCGCTAATTCTTCTGCTCTTTCAGCTCCCAATCTTTCAAGTAGTGAATCCTCCTCATACGGTTTTACCTCTTCAAGTTTTCTATAAAAATTCAACCAATTCTCTAATTCGCCCTCAGTTACCATCGCCACTTCTCCACCTTGTCTTTCCACCAAGTGTCTTACTTCACTATCTGTCATCATCTGCTGCCAATCTTCATCAGAGCGTACCTCATCAGTCACGATAACCCCCAAGACTCTATTTTTCCCAAACAAATGAAGTCCAGCATATGCAGAATTTTCCAATCCATTACTTACTCGCACTTTTCCTTTATGAAGAAATCCCAAATCGAGTCGATTTCGATCAGGGTGAGCCACCCATGTTGCTTCACTATCAATCAATTGCTCTTTAACAAATTGTGTCTGTGTCAATTGAGCTAGCATTGCTCGCATTTTCTCCGAACCAATTAGAGTTTCGACACCTCGTCTCGACATTGCCGCAATCCTAATCAAAAAAAGCTTTATTTACTAGTCCCCAAAAAGTGTTCAATTATCTATTCTCAATCGCTTTATCCAACAACAATCTTTCCGAAATTGTTATTTCAGCCCGGTCACTCAGACTTAATCCTTGATACCATTCAAGTAACTTTATGACTTCAATTCTTGTTAAATCCAATAACAATTTAGTTCCCACACCAGCTCCTGTTTCAAAACCATGATCTCGTAAATATTCACTCATCTCGTCAGATGGATTTTTTGGCATCGGGCATCCCAGTGCTTTCCCAGTTGGAGATACCTTATTCTCACGCAATCTATTCAATGGTTCCTTTTTCAAACCGCTTCTTGCTTGTACGTCTAATAAGTCCAGATTAGTTGGTCGCAATACACTTACATCAATACCAATTTGAGAAATAGCTAAATCAAGTTTAGACAAATCTACCATCGACAAGTTGACAGCCATAGCTCTCGCATCAATTGGTTCCTGTGCCAAATCGTGCAAAATAATAAATGGTAAAACCAAAAAGGCAGTTCCAATTCCGTTTGCCACAATCTGTGCCACATCAAAATCTTCTGGATTTGTTACAGTTCGACTAACCTTTTTACCCAAATCATTTACCCTTGTTAGTGTTCTCCAAAAAAGTTGCATTTCGTTACGCAATTTCCAGATCTTTTCATTCTCAAATTGTCTATAGCTCGATATAGCGCCAATCAAGTTATACCAGCTATCTCTAGCTGATCTTCTCATTGCCGCAGAGAGTTGCTCCATTGGTCGCTGTCTGCCCAATTGACTTCTCGGGCCTTTCCAGGCAGTCACTTCAGCTACCATACCTAGCATTTCTTCAATAGCAGCAGGTTTACCGTTAGCCACCATGGCTGTATGGTAAGTCGTCCAAACCGCCGTCAGATCAGTTAAACCTTCATAGTATTTGACATGATCCGTCCATGTTTCTTCTCGTAATCTTTCTTTCATCAAGGCAATTTTACCCTATATAGCCACCTTCTACCACCTATAGG
>CAZBFU010000016.1:2019-4505 GCA_964491365.1 uncultured Pseudomonadales bacterium | reverse complement strand
GCTAGATGTTTTCGCATAGGTAAGAAAAATCCTCCTCCTTCAAATTTTTCATAGATGCGTGCGTGCTCCACCAACACTTTTAATCTGGTCAAGTAATCCACTTCTTTGCCTACAAATACCCAAGGATCACCCATCGCTGCTCTTCCGATCAAGACTCCATCCACTTTACTCATTTGAATTCTCTCGTGAGCTTGTTTAAGGTTAGCAATATCTCCATTTCCAAGGATAGTTGTACCTTTACCACTTTCATGAACAATTTCAGCAGCGATTTTTATTTCATCCCAATCAGCTAAACCTCCATAGTATTGTTTCAAAGTTCTACCATGTAGAGAAATATTTGCCAAATCTTGCGCCACCAAATACGAGATCCATTCTTTAGTGACCGGTTTGTCATATCCCACTCTAGTTTTGACACTGACTGGAATTAACTTTGCTGATTCAAAGTAAATCTCAAAACGTTTATCTTCACGCAATTTCTTAATAATTTTTCGAGGTAGTTCTGCCTCTTCTGGACTCATTCCTCCAGCAAATTGCTCCACTCCCAACTTTGTCTTGGCGATGATTTGAGCTGCAATTTCTGGAGTCTGAATCAAAGCCGCACCACTGCCATGCTGTTCCACATTTTTAGCAGGGCAGCCCATGTTAATGTCCACTCCATCAAATCCCAATGCAGCTACTACATAAGCTGTAATTCGAAATGCTTCAGGTTCTTTGCCAAAAATTTGCGCTACGATCGGTCGCTGAATTTCACTATACTCAAAGTCTTCCAGAAGTTTAGTCGCTCCAGCCGCGATACCTTCTGCAGCCACAAATTCTGTCAACATCACGGCAGGCTTGCCATAAATCGCACTAATCTCACGCATGGCCACATCTGTCACGCCATCCATCGGTGATAGACCTATGATCGGCAAATCTAATTTATCCCAAAATCCTCGAAACATCGCTCTATTCTAGCAAAAGTACGTTTTTCCCCTATTTGAACAAGACCAGTCCGCCGTTAGACGGAAAGGAATCAAGTGAACTATTTATGCTGTACTGATTTCCCCCTCTTAGAAAAGAGGGGGATCAAGGGGGCGTTGTATTTAGACAATTTATATAGGACAATACCCCTGTCCGCAATTGTCCGCCGTTAGAAGGAGGTGATATGGCAATTGTGACTTATGTTAGCTTGTATTATTGCCAACCAGGTAAGTGGCAAGAAGCTTACCGGGTATTACAAGCGATTGGCTTGCGCTACCCAACCGGTATACAGCTGACCCTAATCGAGTCAGTTGTAGCAATCACAAACCAGTTCACTGGCATGACTATCGAAGTTGACAGCTTCGATGAGGTCATCGCTAAGATCGTAAATGCTGCAAAGCCAAACGTGGTCAATACGACCACAACGCCTAGCGGCACCTACGTGTCGATTCCACTGGTTCTTGGCTTCAACATTCTCATCACGAAGCCATGAACCCCCTGGCAGTCCCGACGCGAGGAAGCGGACACCTCGCGCGGGACTGCCAACCGCTTTTCCCAAGATACTAATTTCTATCTCATTGCATTTATATTATTTCTATAGGACAATACCCCTGTCCGCATTCATCCGCCATAAGGCGGAGTCGCACGTTCAAGGAGCAAAAGTGAAAATCACCACTTTTGTCCGGATCAAACCGGGCAAACAAGCAGAAGTGGCCGAGTTCTTCAAGGAATTCGGCTTCGACACGAATTTAGGCGATCGGTACTTACTCGAAGGCCGGCATGGAGAATCGATTCGGCTCATTGAAGCCGACGAAGAGACAGGCACACCCACCTTTGAGATCGAGGTGTCACAACGACAGTACTTCGATCTCACCACCTTCCTGGCCAAGGAAGGCGTCAGAGTCGAGTACTGGGCGATGCACTGCGTCGTCTATCACGAGCAGCTGAAAGCGCCATTCGTGATGCGCATCGCCATGAACTACGACTACAACCCGAACGACCTTCGCGACGGTTAACACCGTCGACATTGGCAGTCCCGACGCGAGGAAGCGGACACCTCGCGCGGGACTGCCAACCGCTTTTCCCAATAAAATTAATCTTATCCTGTAGAATACGCCCATCCGCACATTAAGGAGTTTGTATGACGACTTCGAATATCGACGTTCTCGATTTTCCCGTGTTCCACGGATACGAAAGTCTCGGCAAGTCAGTTCTACTGGCACTCGGTTTTGTCGATATGGGAATGGTTGGATGGGAGGCGTTTGCCACCAACGACGATCGTTCCCTGGTAATTCGAGTCATCGAGCTGGCTGAGTTGGGACCATGGGGTGGTGAAGAGATCAAGTCTGCCTTGCGACAGACGCGACTACACTTCGTCACCACCATCCCCTTCGACGAACTCGAACGACGACTGAAAGCCTGCTGTCCCAATGCAGCTATCAGCCGCGACTCGCAATTCCTGGTTTTCGTTGACAATGGCTATTTTCCGCACCCAATCTGGGTGCGGTGGAGCCATTGATCCTTAT
>CAZBFU010000016.1:0-1919 GCA_964491365.1 uncultured Pseudomonadales bacterium | reverse complement strand
GACAATGGCTATTTTCCGCACCCAATCTGGGTGCGGTGGAGCCATTGATCCTTATGGCGCCCGTCGTGCGGAGCGGGCGCCACTTTCTATTTATTTCCGATCTCATTGCATTTATTCAATTTCTACAGGACAATACCCATGTCCGCAGTAGTACTTTCAATTCTATGGAGGCTATATGGCAAAAGTGTTCGGAGTCACCCTAGTGGCTCAACCGGGTATGGTTCCAGAAGCTTTCGGGTTTCTGGAAAAGCTGCTCGGTCAACGCAACTTGGACGACGTCGCTGTTTTCGTCGTTGAAGGGGCGGGTTTTGACAACGAAACCCGTCTCGTAAACGACTTGGGAATCGTTATCAGCGAACCCGTGTTGCATGTTCGCATCAATATCGGCCAGTTTTCCCGCAAGATTGAAAAACTGGCCAGCACCATCGGCGTGACCATGAAAGAACTGGATGACGGCAGTGTCCTGTTACGCCATCGCGCGTTTCAGGGACTCTTCCGCCTGTCCTGGTAGTACCCTGGCAGTCCCGACGCGAGGAAGCGGACACCTCGCGCGGGACTGCCAACCGCTTTATCTTTGAAAAACTTCCCGACTTGCTTGAGGATGAACTGCTACCAAATTACCATTTTTTGGATAACTTTCTTGGATATCATGAGGCACCAAATAACCAAACTTATTAACCTCAAAAATTACATATCCTTGCATTTTCAAATGCAAAATTAGTCGTAAAGAATCCGTACCACCCAAATCTCCCACTTCAAACACCACAATCGGCTTATATTTTTCAAGTGTTCTGACAGCCCCAGTCAAGATTTTTTCTTCAAATCCTTCCGCATCGATTACCAACCAGTCCGGCGCCTTCACTCCACTCGCCACCATTTCATCTATACTCACCATCTCTACCTCATAACTTACACTTTTAGGTTCACTTCGTCTCCAAGGCACCCCCACATATCTTGATTGTTCACTCAAAGTATTTATCGCTCCAAACTTCACTCCATAGTCACGAAGTGTCGCCACGCCTGCTGTTGCCCCTACCGCTAAATTATAGGCAACTACATTCGCCCTACTTCCTCTATTTTTTTCTAGCAATCCAAAAGTTCGTTTAGTTGGTTCAAATGCTACCACTGTTCCCTGTTCACCTACTCTTTTTTGAGCTTGAATCATGCGCAGTCCTACATGAGCTCCTATATTCCACAAACTCATTCCCTCATGCAAATAACCCAAAGCAGTAGTCACCTCAGGTTCGTAGTCACCAGCTAATACCAAATAAGTCCCCACTCCTTCGGGAGTAAACACTTCTAGTTCTTGGCCATCTATCAATGTTGCTCTTCTTTCAGAAGACCCACCAAAAAATTTCTCCCACAAGATACTTGCCACCAGCGAGGGCTTATTGCGCATCTCGCGTAACAATAATTCAGTCGAGGTTTTAGGCCAATTTTCTATTCCCATAGGTTAGTTATTTTGTCCCCATGCTCCGCTTTGTATAGGTCTACTCGCATGAAGTTGATCCAGCAATCTCGCCATCGCCATCGAGGTTTCAATCGCGGTCATCCCCAAACTACCAACTCTTTCGTTCACATATCCTGTGTATACTTCGCTTGAAGCCACTTTGACAAATTTTTTCTTGCGTCCTCGTTTATATTGATACTCAATTTCCAATATTGTCATCACCCATTCTTCATCACGTAAATCAGGTTTTATCAAGCCTGTCATCGCCACAAAATCTCGTCCATTTGCTAGCTTTATTACCCATACGTCCAATTCCCGCCAATTTCGATGATGTTTGCCATGCTCATTCTTTTTAAATTTACGAAACAATTCTGCCGCCAATGGCTTCCAGCTTACCTCTTCACTTCCCTCGATCATCTCCCTAATTTGTTCACTGATTCGTTCATTTTCATCTCCCACTCCCACACTC